>NZ_CEWCAA010000090.1:0-2207 GCF_982429025.1 Enorma sp. | reverse complement strand
TAAATCGACATTTTTAGCCAAAAACGGCGGGCAGAGGTTAAAACGGACCGCTCGCGGCGGTAAGAAGCGAGGCGGGACGGGCGCGCGGTCGCCGGTGGGGGGCGGGCGTCCGCGCGGCAGCGAGGGACAATGCGCTCGAACGCGCGGCGATGTCGGGACGAGACGGCGTGTTCGCGGCAGCGAGGGCAACAACGGGCAAGCGCGTGGGGCGCCACGTCTAGCACGCGTGACGAGCAACGCGCGCAGGCGTCGAGGGGCAATCGGTTGTGTGGCCAGAAACGGTGTCGAAGCGGCTTTATGCCCCGTATGCCAAGTGGGCGTCATCGATATCCTCGAGCGTTTCGCGCAAGAACCGGCGTGTCCACCATTGCGCCGCGGGGAGGTTTTGGTCCAGATAGTTGCCGCAGGCTTCGGGCGCAGCTCCGGGAATCTCTCCCTCAAAGCCGGCGACGAAATCAAAAAGATCGCGAATGAGCGGCAGGATTTCGCGCGACGTGACCTCGCCGAAAACAACAAGGTAAAAGCCGGTGCGGCATCCCATGGGGCCAAAGTACACCACGCGCGAACTCCACGCGGCGTCATTGCGCAGGAACGTCGCGCCGAGATGCTCGATAGTGTGCACCTCGGCGGTATTCATGACCGGCTCGCGGTTTGGCGCGGTCAGGCGAATGTCGAACGTGGTCACTGCGGCGCCGGTCGCGGGATCGCGGTCAACGCGCGATACGTAGATCCCCGGCTCGAGCGTAAGGTGGTCAACGGTGAAGCTGGCAATAGTCTCCATGGTGCTTCCTGCGATTCTTGAGGGTTGGCGTCATCTCCTGTGGCCTGTATTGTAGCGTTGCCACACCTCAAGCTGCGCCTGATAGAATAACCGGAGCCCAAACAGCGCAATCTCAGGAAGGGAACGGCATGCTCTCACCGCAAGCAGTGGTTTTCGATATGGATGGCACCCTCGTGGACACGGAGCGGGTGAGTCAGGCATCGTGGCGAAGGGCCGCGGCGGATATGGGCATCGTTCTGCCCGATAGCATGCTCAACGATTTCGTTGGCTGCAGCATCCCCAATGCTCGCACCATGGTGATTGAGCTGGTTGGCGATGTGCAGCTTGTTGATCGGCTGTTCTCGCACCAGGCAGAGCTGTTTCTCACTATGCGCGACGAAGATCTTGAGATGCGCCCGGGGGCATTCGAGGCGGTGAGGGCGCTCCACGATGCCGGCCTTCCCGTGGCACTTGCGACTTCGACGGAGCGGGAGCACGCGATGCCGCTCATGGAGCGCTTCGGATTGGCGCGGTTCTTCTCGACGACGGTTTGCGGAGACGAGATTGAGCGCTCGAAGCCCGAGCCGGACATCTACCTCGAGGTAGCGCGCCGCTTGGGCACGAGGCCGGAAGCATGCGCAGCGGTGGAGGACTCCGTGAATGGCGCACGGGCGGCGCTCGCGGCCGGCATGGTGACGTTCATGGTGCCCGAATGGGCCGAGCCGACTCCCGACGTGCGCTCAGCGTGCGCGGGCATCTTGCAGAGTCTGCGCGAGCTGCCGGCGCTGCTTATCGGGTAGCCTCGTTCGGGGCGCGAACCTGGGGGAGTTGCCGCAAGAAAAGGGATAGCGCGCAGATCGATGGCGTAGGGGAATCCAGGACGCGGCAGACGGTCGTGGCTGCTAAAGGCGCGCAGCAACGACGTGTCCCGCAAAGAAGATGACGCCCGCAATAAAAAGGCCAAGGTGCGCGCGGCGCGATTTGCTCGCGTTGAGGTGCGCAAAGCGCGTCATACTCACGGCACAGAGAGCAAAGCAGGCAAGGGCCGCCCAACCGCACGCGTACGCTCCAGCATGCGCGCCCGATGCATAGAGCGTGGCGCTCACCCCGTGTACCGCGGCTGCGGCAACGAGGCCGACTCCCCAGGCGGCGTGTCGCCGGGTGCGCTCTCTTCCTGCACCGCTGCCTTGCGTGCGGTTGAGCCGTACGCAGATGAAACGAACGGTAAGCGCGCCCAGGCAAACCAGCCCCACAAGGGCGGAGATGATCTCGACGAGGAGTATCGGGGTCATGGTAGGGCCTTTCGTTGGTCGAACAATAAAAGATAGCCAAAGCTAACTAATTACTGGAACGAGAGCCCCCAGCTTCAAAGAACCTCTACAGGCGTTCGTTGCCAAGCTTTGCGGTGCACGGTTCCGTGTGCGCGGGGGCCGGCGGGGTGGCGGCC
>NZ_CEWCAA010000089.1:0-2261 GCF_982429025.1 Enorma sp. | reverse complement strand
GCCGCATCCTGCGCGGTCTGTCGCCACGAGACCTGCCGGGGCGCGGCCTCCTGGCTGGAAGGCTGGCCGGCAACGCCGCCACCGAGCACCGTGGTCGCCTCGTCCTGCGGCGGCTCGGACCACAGGGCGTCCTCGGCAGCCGCGGCATCGGCTGCAGCAGCGGCGCGCTCCGCTTCGTCGGGATCGGGCGAGGGCGCAAGCCCCGTGGTGCGCTCGTCGTTGGGAGCAACGTCCTCGCCGGGTGCCGGGGCATCGTCGGCACCGAGAAGGATGGTGCCGTTCGGCAGCTCGCTCGCGGCACCCTCCGCAGCGGCGGCATCGGGGGCGAAGGCGGTCGTCTCGTCTTCGCTTGCGCCGCCGATGGCAAGCGCGCTCGTTTCGTCCTCGCTCGCGGCGTCTGCAGCACCCGCCTCGTCGGCGGAAAGAGCCGTTGTCGGCTCATCGCCCGCGGCATCGGCACCAAGCGGTGCCCCGTCAGGCCCTTCCGCGGGCTCTTCTGCCAGCGGCGAGGCAGCGTGCTCGACCTGGGGCTCCCCGTCTGGCGACTCCCCGATGGTCGCATCGTGCACCGATTCGGCAACCGAAGCCTCCTGCGCTTCATGCCCGGCCATTGGCTGTGCGCCAACGCTCTCCCGCCCGGCCTGCTGCCCCTGCTCGAGATCGCTGCGCGGAATCACCTTGGCCACCGGAGCGCCGCATTGCGTGCAAAACTTCACATCGTCCGGCAATTTGCTGCCGCAATTCGTGCAGAACATCGCACCCTCCCGCCGTTATTCGCAAGATACGTACATGATACGCGAACCACGGCACGGGAAGCCTTGGCGCAGCCGCACCAAAAGGACCCCGATTGGCAGCACCGCTTCGGTGCTATGCGCAGCCCCTGCTACTTGGTTGTTTTCTTCGCCGCCGTCTTCTTGGCGCCCGGCTTGGCCGCGCTCTTGCGCGTACCGCCCTTGGCAGAACCGCCCTTGGCCGCGCCGCGCGCCCCGCGACCGCGCGCCGGCTTCTTCTCCTTGCCTGGGCAGTCCATGTTCACGCAGATACGCCATGGGCCGCGTGCCGTCTGAACCACGACGACGGGCGCGCCGCAGTGCTCGCACACCTCGCCCGTGGCCTCAAGCTTGCCGCGCGCCGGCAGGGGGTAGCTCACACCACATTCGTCGTAGTTCGTGCAGCGGATGAATCGCTTGCCAGATCGCTCGCTCTTATGCGCGACTAGCTCTCCGTGGCGACCGGCCTCGGCGCATACGCGGCACTCCCCCACCACCAGATCGGGCTCGAAATTGGTGGGGCACTTGGGGTTCACGCAAACCTCGTAGGCCTTCTGCCTGAACGGTTGGCACTTGATGCGCGGAGCGCCGCACTCGGGACACACCGCCCCCTCGCCCTCGATCGGCGAGACCTTCACGCCGCTCGGCACCGGATAGGTCACGTCGCACTCCGGCCAGCCCATGCACCCGATGAAGCTCCCGCGCGTCTTGGCGCTCGTTTTCATCACAAGGTCCTTGCCGCACTTGGGGCACGTGCCCACCTTCGCGTCGGCCGTCACCGCGTCGGCGATGGCCTCGCCTAGATCGTCCTTGTGCGCGATGAGCGTATCGAGCATGCCGGCGAGCAGCGCGCGCGAATGCTCGACCACGTGCTCTTGGGTATCGGCGCCCGCAGCAACGTGCGTCATGTCGTCTTCGAGCTCAGAGGTCATCTCGGGCGTGGTGATGCGGGGAGCGAACTCGTGGAGCGCGTCCACGATGGCCATGCCGAGCTGGCTGGGCTCGATGGGATCGTTCTTGAGATAGCGCACCTGGTAGAGGCGCTCGATGATGCTTGCACGGGTCGACTTGGTACCAAGGCCGCGCTTCTCCATCTCCTGCACGAGCCGACCCTGGCTGTAGCGAGCTGGCGGCTCGGTCTGCTTGGCCTCGAGCTTGATATCAGAGACATCGATTGCGTCGCCCTCTGCAAGCGGCGGCAACTGCTCGTCGCGCTTGAGGCCGTACGGGTACGCCTCGCGGAAGCCCGCATCCACCAGAACATCGCCCGAAGCCGTGAAGGGCTCGCCCGACACATCGATGGAAAGCTTCGTGTTCTCGATGGTCGCCGGCCCCATAAGCGTGGCGAGGAAGCGCCTCGCGATAAGCATGTAGAGCTTCTTCTGCCCGCCGTCGAGCGTCTCGGGGTCGCCTTGGCCCGTGGGGTGGATGGGGGGATGGTCGGTGGTCTCGGTCTTGCCACGGGTGGCCTTCAAGGGGCCGGCGGACAGC
>NZ_CEWCAA010000088.1:0-2475 GCF_982429025.1 Enorma sp. | reverse complement strand
AGTTGAGATCTCGATGGGCGGGATGTCCCCGGTGTCCATCAATCAGCATTTTCCTGGCGGATTCTTGTGGAGCGCCGCGGGTCCGAATAGGTTCTTTCGTGTAAACCGGGTAGGATGAGTGAAGACGAAAGGACCGAATATGTTTGATGCTTCGACGTTGCAGGCGCTATCTTGGGCCGCGTTTGGCTGCGGTTTCACATGGCTCATGACCACTGCGGGCTCGGCCGTGGTGTTTTTCACTGGCAAGGACCCCGAGAAAGGCAAGCTCACCCATCACATCTTCCTCGGGTTCGCCGCGGGCGTGATGATTGCCGCCAGCGTATGGTCGCTTTTGAACCCCGCCATCGAGCAAGCGGAGGAGATGGGGCAGATCGGCTGGATTCCAGCCGCGGGCGGTTTTCTCTTGGGAGTTGCTTTCCTTATGGCGCTCGATTCGCTCTTGCCGCATTTGCATGCGGAAAGCGATGAGCCCGAGGGTATCCAAACCAGCTGGAAGCGCACGACGCTTTTGGTTTCCGCTGTGACACTCCACAACATCCCCGAAGGGATGAGCGTTGGCCTGCTGTTTGCCATGGCTTCGCAGGCGCAGGGGGTAGCAGGAGAGGCGTATCTGGGCATGGCCTTCGCGCTGGCGCTGGGCATAGGCCTGCAGAACTTTCCCGAGGGCGCTGCCATTTCGCTGCCGTTGCGTCGTGAGGGCATGAGCCGCGCGAAGGCGTTCGCCATGGGGAGCCTTTCCGGCATCGTCGAACCCGTATTCGGCATCCTCGTGGTCTTGGCGGCGGGGTGGATCAGCCCCTTCATGCCGTGGCTTCTCGCCTTTGCCGCGGGCGCGATGATATACGTGGTGGTCGAGGAGCTCATTCCCGAGGCGCATCTGGGCGAGCATTCCAACGTTGGCACGCTCGGCGTGATCGTAGGCTTCGTGGTCATGATGGTCCTGGATGTCGCGCTGGGATAGATAAGGGTCGAGGTGCCGGGAACGAAAAGGCGCCGGTTGCCAAAATGTCCGCCAAGCCTTATTAAACGTTCATCATCTTGTTCAGCGATTCGTGCGAGAATGGCGTATGTGTGTCGCAGCGGTTTGGCTGCCGGCACCGTCCGCCTGCCATGCGGGCCGGGGCTTCGCGCGCTCGGTCGACGTGATAGCGACGGTATCATGTATCACCCTCGACGTGGCTGAACCAGGAGGACCCATGATCAAGCTCTTCGCGAGCGACCTCGACGGCACACTTTTCAACGCGTTTCACAACGTCGACCGAACCATCCTCGACGCTGCGCGGGCCATCGTGGCAACCGGAGCGCATCTGGTGCTCGCGACGGGGCGCACGGTCATATCTGCCCGGGACCTTGGTTTCGAGGATGTGCCGATTGAAGCCGTGGGGTCAAACGGCTCCATCATTCGCGATGGTGCGGGGGAGATTATCAAGACGTTCCCGCTTGATCCGGCGGAGCTCGAAGACCTCATGCGCTCATTTCCCCATGTGTGCTTCGACTGCGTGGCGCCAGAGGGTTCTTATATCACGGGCACCCGCGAGGACCATGAGGCGGGATTCCGCCGTGACGGTTTGGTGCGACGCATCGTGATGCGTGGCATGCGTCAGCGTCGCGGCGGCGGAGGGGAGCGCCGTTTCTCCCAGTCGATGGGCGAGGTGCTCGCGCACGAGATATGTAAGGTCAACTGCCGTGTTTCGGACGACGGGCTCGAACGCGAGCTCAAAGCATATCTTGCCGAGCATAGCGATACGCTGGTTAATGCACCCTTCAACCCTGTGATGTTCGAAATCACACGGGTCGGGGTCAACAAGGGCGCGAGCGTCGCGTGGCTCGCCGAGCATCTTGGCTACGCCGAAAGCGAAGTAGCCGTATACGGTGACGGCGGCAACGATTTGGTGATGCTCGAGAGATTTGAACATGCTTATGCCACTGCGAACGGCAGCGACGAAGCCAAGCGCGCGGCGGGCACCGTTATCGGGCCGTGCTATCTACACGCCGTGCCGCGGCACATGTTGCGGACGCTCCGTCGCGAGCGCGGGCGCGTGGTAATCGAGTAGCTGATTTCCGCAATCGAGGCGTCGCCTGCTTGTTGGCGTGGCTGCCGCGGATTCAACCGGTTGGGCGGGACCGAAACCTTAGAATTTCGCGTCATCGAAGCAAAACTCCCGCCAAAGGATCGATTTTTATTGGGCCCGCCGGGTACAAGCGTCTGTTTGCCGGAAGAAAGCCCAGCTACAAGGGTTGCTTCCTATCGGGCTACTGCGTGGGGCGAGAGAAATTCGATCCTTTGGCGAGAGTTTTTTGGCGGCGGGGGCAATCGGGCATATGGTGACGGCGGATGCCTGCGGTGGCGGGGGAGCCTGCGGTGGCGAGATGCCCTTGGTGGCGGGGGAGCCTGCGGTGGCAGCGGGTGCCTGCGGCGGCTGTTGATGTGCAATATGAAATGGTCCGAATGAGCACCGGTTTCTGAGCAACGCG
>NZ_CEWCAA010000087.1:0-2593 GCF_982429025.1 Enorma sp. | reverse complement strand
TGACTATTGCAGCGCTTTTGCTACACCGTTCCACGCTCCACTGCTACAGCGCTCCATGGCAGACTGCCACACCCTAACAATCTAAATTGCCACGCGCCCCGAAAGGGGCGCTTCCTTTTCCGCCACAATTCCGATGGGCACAAAAGTGCCCATCGGACCATTGCGAGAAAGGAAGAAAAAATGGTCAAGTACAGAGAAATACTTCGGCAAAGGGCGATGGGGGTGAGTGTCAGGAACACAGCGTTCTCGTGCAGGTGCTCCACCGCAACGGTAAGGGCGGTGACCACCCGCGCGAAGGCGCACGGCCTCGAGTGGCCCTTGCCGGAGGAGATGAACGATGCGGCGATTCGAGCCGTCATCTATCCGGCAAAGGAGCGATCCGATATGTCGAAGGCGGAGATCGACCATCCCCGCATCGACAAGGAGATGAACCGTCCCGGCATGACCATGCTGACGCTTTGGAGGGAGTACTGCGAGGACGCCCTGGCATCGGGCATGGAACCCTACCTGTACTCCGCCTTCTGCCAGAAGCACCGCGCCTGGGCGGCCGCCAACAAGGTCTCCATGCGCATCGAGCGCAAACCCGCCCAGGAGATGCAGGTCGACTACGTCGGCGACACCATGGAGGTGCTCGACGCCGACACCGGCGAGGCGCGCAAAGTCTACGTCTTCGTGGCGTGCTTGCCCTATTCGGGCGAGATGTTCGCCGAGGGCGCCTACAACATGAGAGCGGAGTCCTGGGTCGAGGCCCACGTCCACGCCTTCGCCTTCTTCGGCGGCAGCGTGCCGATAGTGGTTCCCGACAACCTCAAGCAGGGCGTCGTCAAGAACACCGTCGAAGAGCTCGTGATCAACGAGCAGTACCGCAGGATGGCCGAGTACTACGGGTGCGCCGTCGTGCCCGCGCGCCCCAGGAGGCCGAGGGACAAGGGGGCGGTGGAGATGAGCGTGAGGGTCATCGAGCAGCGCGCCATCGCGCCCCTTCGCAACCAGCTGTTCACCTCTCTCCGGCAGCTGAACGAGGCTCTTTTGGAGAAGGTGCGCGAGATCAACGCCCGTCCGTTCCAGAAGCGCGAGGGCAGCAGGGATGAGGTCTTCGTCCGCCAAGAGAAGCCGCTGCTCATCCCGCTGCCGGGCAAGCCCTACGAGATGGTTACCCGCAAGGTTGTCACTGTTAATTTTAACTACCACGTCTCGTTTGACGGATGCTGGTACTCGGTTCCGTTCAGCTACGTCAAGCGCGAGGTGGAGCTATGCGCCACCAGATCCGCTGTTTGGGTGGCCTGCGACGGCGAGCGAATCGCCATGCACGAGCGCATCTACGGCCCTAGGGGAAGCTACCGCACCAACCCCGACCACATGCCCGATTCCCATCGCGACTTTGTGGAGTGGGACGCGAAGCGCTTCCGTAAATGGGCGGCCGGGATCGGCCCGTCCTGCGGGGAAGCCGTCGATGCCATCTTGAGGTCGCGCAAGATCGAGCAGCAGTCCTACCGCTCGTGCCGCGCGGTGCTGGCGCTCGCGAAGAAGCACGGAAGGGAGATGCTCGAGCAGGCGTGCGCCAAGGCCTGCTCTCTAACGCCCAGGCCGAGCTACAAGACGATCAAATCGATTATCTCGGAGATGGGGGCCGCAGGGCCCGAGGACCAAAACGCCGGAGCGTATCTGCGCGGAGGCGACTACTACCGGAACTTGAGCGAGGGGGACGATGAATAATGACGGCGAGCCAGACGACGATGGACAAACTCTATGGCATGAGGATGTCGGTGATGGCGCAAGCGTATCGCGACCAGGAGGAATCGCAAGGAGTGGCAGAGATGACCTTCGACGAGAGGTTCGCCATGATAGTCGATGCCGAATGGGACGCGCGCCGCATCAACAGGAGGACGAGGCTGTTGCGCCAGGCCGGCTTCTCCGATCCCGAGGCGAACATTGCCGATGTCCGCTACGACGCGGATCGCAAGCTCGACCGCACGAAACTGATAGAGCTGTCCAACTGCACATGGATAAGAGGCCACCGCAACGTCGTGATCACGGGCGCGTCGGGCGCCGGCAAGAGCTGGATTGCCTGCGCGCTCGGGGTGGCGGCCTGCAACGCCTTCTTCAGCGTAAGGTACGTCCGGTTGCCCGAAATGCTCGACGAGCTGAACGTGAGCAAGAACGAGGATTGGCTCAAGGCGAAGAAGCGCTACACGAAATGCGACTTGCTGATACTGGACGATTGGCTTTTGGAAAAGCTCGAGGGGAAGGCGGCGCGCGAGCTTTTAGAGATAGTCGAGGCGCGCTTGCGCAGCGGGTCCTTATTGATTTGCTCGCAGTTCTCGCCAGCAGGCTGGCATTCAAAGCTCGGGGAAGGAGCAATCGCAGATGCCGTCATCGACCGCATAGTCTATCGGTCGGACGTCATCCATATTGAAGGCGACGAGTCAATGCGCAAGCGCATCGGCTAAGAGCATAACCGGCCGTATTGGCCAAGAGGGGCGCTTGCGCGCCCCTCGCAATCAGAGCAACCCGCATTGCTACGTGGCAGTCTGCCATGGAACGCTGTAGCAGTGGAGCGTGGAACGGTGTAGCAAAAACGGCGCAATAAGCA
>NZ_CEWCAA010000086.1:0-2727 GCF_982429025.1 Enorma sp. | reverse complement strand
GGTAGATGTGGCGCTCGCCTCGCGCTCCGTCGCGACCGCCGATCTGCGCGATTCGCTGCTGCGCCTCACCGACGTGGCGCGCCGCCGCGTATGCGTCACGCTGGCCACCGGCTCGTCGCCGCGCACCGACGAGCGCATCCTCAACGCCATGGGCCTTTCCAGCGTGCTCGGCCGCGACTACCTCTATGCGTTCAACATCCTGGCGAACGAGGGACTGCGCCCCGAGGTTTCCTACATCGACAGCGAGCGCACCGACACGTTCGACTCGCTCGACGATGCCTACGACGCGTTCGCGCGCATGGCGGACGATGCCGTGGGCGCGACCGTCGGAGCCGAAGAGCGCGCGGAGGCGTTCGGTCGCCTGCGCTGCTGGCTGGAAGAGAACCTCGTGCCGAACGAGCGCGCCGGGCAGCCCGACAAGAAGGGGCTTCCGGAGAAGTCCCTGCGCCTGCGCGAGCCCCGAACGGTCACCTGGGCGTTCATCGCTTGGAACAAGTAGAGCGCGTCCCGAACGGCCGATCGCCGTTCGGGACGCGCTCCGACACAGAAAGGTGGCATAGAAAGAGGCGGTCCCCTTTGAACTGCCTCCCATTTCTTGGACAAGAAAGTAAAGTTCGAGAGATGGGAGGCTTCTTTATGCCGCCGAAGCATGACAGGAAGATGCGCGAACTAGCGGTCGAGCTGTTCGACGAGGGGTACGGCAGGGACATCGTCGCCGCGAGGCTTTGCATGTCGGCCAGCATCGTGGAAAAATGGCTTCTGACGTACAGGTCGGTCGGAAGCGAGGTGCTGCTCTGCATGGGTAGCCGGAAAACGAGATACGCTTGGGAGACGAAGGTCGCCGCAGCTCGGGCCGTCGTGGACGAGGGGATGGGCAAGCCCGAGGCCATGGCCGCCTTCGGCATCGCGTCGAGGACCCCGCTCGACTCCTGGTGCCGGCTCTACCGCGAAGGCGGGGCCGACGCTCTCAGGCCCAAGCCCAAGGGCAGGCCGAAGGGATCTGCGGCTCAAAGCGCGCCCAAGACGCGCGAGCAAGAGCTCGAGGCGCGCGTGCGCAGGCTCGAAGCCGAGAACGCCTACTTAAAAAAAGTCCGCGCCCTGGAGGCGGAGAAGTCTCGAGCTGGGAGAAGTCCCAAGTGATCGAGATGCTTTCAGGGCAAGGCCACGCTCTTTCCGACCTGTTGGCAGCCGCCGGGCTCCCGAGATCGACTTACTACCGCGCCCGCTCGCACCCGCCGAGGCCGACGAGGCCGGAGCTATGGGAGAAGGTGGCGGAGGTGTTCTCCCGCACGGCCAACGGCTGCGGACACAGGCAGGTCGCCATGGCCCTGCGCGCCGAGGAGGACGTGGCGATAGCCGACAAGACCGCACTGAAGATCATGCACGAGATGGGCATCAGCTGCGGCATCCGGCGCGAGAGCGACTACCACAGGTACAACTCGTTCAAAGGCGTTGTCGGCAGGGCGTTCGACAACGTCCTGGACAGGGACTTCTCAGCCGACGAACCCTGGCAGAAGCTCGGCACGGACGTCACCGAGTTCAAGGCCCCGTGGGGCAGGGCCTACTTTGCCCCAGCGTACGACTTCGGCAGCAAGGAGATCGTGTCCTGGAGCATATCGCGGTCTGCGAACATGGCGCAGCAAAAGGAGATGCTGGAAGGCCTGCTGGCGAAGATGCCGGAGGCCGCGAGCCCGGTCATGCACTCCGACATGGGATGGCAGTACCAGCACGACGGTTATTGCAAGACGCTCGAGGAGGCGGGCATCGTCCAGAGCGTGTCGAGAAAGGGCAACTGCATCGACAACGGCGCGACCGAGCAGGTCTTCGGCCATATCAAGGACGAGTTCTTCCGCGGGCAGAGCTTCGAGAGCTTCGAGGAGTTCAAGGAGAGGCTCGAGGCGTACATCGTCCACTGGAACACGAGGCGAAGGCAGGTTAAACTGAAAGGACTGACCCCGGAGGAATTCCGGAACCAGTCCTTAGCAGCATAGCCACCTTTATTTTCCTTGTCCAAGAACCGGGGCGCAGTTCACTGCAAGCCCCCCCATCATCGCCCGAAAAACACGCTCCACGCGCTGAGGCGTGTTTTTCGGGCGATGATGGGGTCCCGTGCGCTGGCAGCTTCAAGTTGACGCTGAGGGAAAGCATCGCGTGCGCGATCGATTATTGTCGTACACTGTGGATTGATACAAGGACACGGCTCTGCGCGATGCCGTCGGTTTCCCCGATTCCGTGCGACGCGCCGATGGACACGAACGAGTGAATACGATAGGAGCAAGCATGCAAACTGCTTTGCTGTGGGCTGCCGGCGGGACCGGCTTCACCTTCTTGATGACCACATTGGGCGCTGCGTCGGTTTTTCTGTTTCGCAAGCGCAACAGCATGGTGTTTCAGCGGATATTCCTAGGATTCGCGGCTGGCGTAATGATAGCGGCGTCTGTGTGGTCGTTGCTGATTCCCGCCATCGAGCGCGCGGAGGAAGCGGGGCAGGTCGGGTGGATTCCCGCTGCGGGTGGATTCGCCATCGGCGTGGCGTTCCTCATGGTGCTGCACCAGCTGTTGCCGCACCTGCATCCGGGCGAGAGCAAGCCCGAGGGCCTGCCCAGCAAATGGGATCGTCCCACGCTCCTGTTCACGGCCGTCACGTTGCATAATATCCCCGAAGGCATGAGCGTTGGCCTACTGTTCGCCATGGCTGCCCAGAACGGCGGCGACCCCGCCATGTTC
>NZ_CEWCAA010000085.1:0-2807 GCF_982429025.1 Enorma sp. | reverse complement strand
CTCTCATCCCCTGCATCCCCCCACGAGCCCGTAAACGCAGGGAAGCCCCCGGTTATTCTCCTGAGCGCTTCCGCAGCAGCTCGGCTCTGCCGAGCTGCGAGGACCAGCGAAGGAGAAAACCGGGGGCTTCCCGCCGGGAGTTCTAGGACTCGCGATTAGTACATTCCGCCACCCTGAGCGCCAGCGGTCGCAGCAGCAATGGCATCCTCAAGCGCGGTGTTCTTCGGAACATCGGTCACCGTAGCCTCGGTGATGAGGATGAGGGAGGCAACGGACGCGGCGTTCTGCAGCGTGGTGCGGGTAACCTTGACCGGGTCGAGCACGCCCATCTCGATCATGTTGCCCCACTCGCCGTTGTAGGAGTTGAGGCCCTCGCCCGCGGGCAGGGAAGCAACCTTGTCGACGACGACGGCGCCCTCGAAGCCAGCGTTCTGGGCGATGGTCGCCACGGGGGCGGTCAGCGCCTTCTTGACGATGTCGACACCGATCTTCTCCTCGGGATCCTCGACCTCAATCGAATCGAGCGCAGGAGCAGCGTCCATGAAGGCCACACCGCCACCAGCGACGATGCCCTCCTCGACGGCGGCACGGGTCGCCTGCAGGGCGTCCTCGACGCGGTGCTTGATCTCCTTGAGCTCGGTCTCGGTGGCAGCGCCCACCTTGATGACGGCCACGCCGCCGGAGAGCTTAGCGAGGCGCTCCTGGAGCTTCTCGCGGTCGAAGTCGGAATCGGTGTGCTCGAGCTCGCCCTTGATCTGGGCAACGCGGGCCTCGATGGCCTCCTTGGAGCCGCCGCCATCAACGATGGTGGTGTTGTCCTTGGTCACCGTGACGGACTTCGCGGTACCGAGCATATCGGCGGTGATGTCGGCAACCTTGATGCCGAGCTCGTCGAGCGCAACCTGGCCGCCGGTGAGCGCGGCGATGTCCTCGAGCATGCGCTTACGACGGTCACCGTAGCCCGGAGCCTTCACGGCAACGACGGAGAGCGCGCCGCGGACCTTGTTGAGCACGAGGGTCGGCAGGGCCTCGCCCTCGATGTCCTCGGCGATGATGAGCAGGCTCTTGCCGGCGCGGCTCACAGCCTCGAGCACGGGCATGATGTCCTGCACGTTAGAGATCTTCTGGTCGGTCATGAGGATGTAAGGATCCTTGAGCGTGGCCTCCATACGATCGTTATCGGTGACGAAGTAGGCGGAGACGTAGCCCTTGTCGAACTGCATGCCCTCGACGGTGTCGATCTGGATGTCGAAGGTCTGGCCGTCCTCGACGGTGATGACGCCGTCCTTGCCCACGACGTCCATGGCGTCGGAGATTTTCGCGCCAACGTTGGGGTCGCCAGCGGAGATGGTGCCCACGGAGGCAATCTGCTCCTTGGTCTCGACCGGCTGCGCCTGCTTCTTCATCTCGTCGACCGCAGCGTTCACGGCCTTCTCGATGCCGCGGCGAATGGCCAGCGGGTTGGCGCCGGCGGCCACATTGCGCAGGCCGTCGTTCACGATGGCCTGAGCGAGCAGGGTCGCGGTGGTGGTGCCGTCACCCACGGTGTCGTTGGTCTTGGTGGCGACCTCCTTCACCAGCTGAGCGCCCATGTTCTCGATGGGGTCCTCGAGCTCGATCTCCTTGGCGACGGAAACGCCGTCGTTGGTGATGGTCGGCGCACCGAAGGAGCGCTGGAGCGCCACATAGCGGCCCTTGGGGCCCATGGTGACGGTCACGGCGTCAGCGAGCTTGTTAACGCCCTTGGCGAGCTTGGTGCGCGCCGCGGTATCGAACGTAATATCCTTTGCCATCTTGTGTATCCTCCGTTACCTAAGATGTAGTACCTAATGAATGGCTAAGCCATACCGACAGGGCTACTCGACGATCGCGTAGATGTCGTCAACGCGCATGAGGAGGTAATCCTCGCCGTCGATCTTGACCTCGTTGCCACCGAACTTGCCATAGATGACCTTGTCACCGGGCTTGACGTCCATGGGGAGACGCTCGCCGTTGTCGTTGAGCTTGCCCTCGCCCACCGCGACGACCTCGCCGCGCTGCGGCTTCTCCTGCGCGTTGCTGGCGATGTAGAGACCGGATGCGGTCTTCTGCTCAGCAGCCTCGGGCTTAATCAGGACGCGATCACCAAGCGGCTTAAGACTCATAGAAGGTTCCTCCTTCAGCGGTTGCGCGGAGCACCTAGCCTCCGCAGCACCATGTCCTTTACGTACGCAGAGAATAGTACCCAGCTCTGAGAACTTATACAACTCGAAGTCAAAAAATCTTATCAATTGACACTTAGATTTCTTGAGCGCCTACCCAGCACCGGCTACGGGCTACGGGCTGCGCGCTATCCGCACACCATCCGCGCCCCGTGCATCTGCATAAGGCCCCTACCTCCCCTGCATGCGCGCTTCAACATCATGCAGCAGCTCGTCCCGAGATCGCCGCATGGCGGGCGTCATGGGCGAAAGCACCTTTTCGTCGAGAAGCTGGCGCGCAACCTCGGTGTCACCGTGCGCCAGCTCATACTCGGCCAGGCGCAGGCACCAGCTCGCGCGTTCGTTGTGGGCCTGGGCCCCTTCAAGGCGACGAACGATGAGCGCAAGATCGGATGCATCCCACGTCTCGACCGGACGCAGCCTCTGCTCCACGCTCTCGCAGACCGAAGCGGCAACCGCCTTTGCCGCCCGGCTCCGTGCAAAGCGGTCGCGGAACTCCTGCGCAGATCGGAGCGCCTGTTCGGCGGCCCCCTGGTCTCCCAGCCAGTACAAGCTGAGCGCGCGCGTGTTTAAGATCGTCGCCCACAAGGCGCTTCTCTCGCCAAC
>NZ_CEWCAA010000084.1:0-2894 GCF_982429025.1 Enorma sp. | reverse complement strand
CTTGGCGCGGCGTGCCGCCCTGCATCTGCACGAGCGCGCACGCCGCCATGGCGGCCGCGCTGCCCACCTCGGCCTGGCAGCCGCCCTCCGCGCCTGCAACGCTTGCATTCAGCGTGAGGATGAGCCCTACGGCAGCTGCCGCATAGAGCGCGTCCTGGATCGCGTCCGCATCAAGCCCAAGGGCCTTTGCCGTGGCGAGCACGCATCCGGGCACGACGCCCGCCGAGCCGGCCGTGGGGGCAGCCACGATCACGCCCATGGAAGCGCTGCGCTCGAGCACCGCCATTGCGCGGGCGACGGCTTCGGTTTGGACGGCTCCCATGAGGGCGGGGGCGAAGGCGCCGGCTGCGCCCTGCACTTGCTTGGCCTCTCCGCCGATGAGCCCTCCGAGCGAGCGCCGCGGGCGCTCAAGGGGCTCTGCGGTCTCGGCGTGCATGACCTCGATGACGCGGCTCATAGCGGCGCGGGCCTCGTCTATTCCGATGAGCGCTTCCTCGCGGCGGCGCATGATGCCGCCGATGGTTTGCTGCGCGCCGTCGTTGCCCTCGCAGCAGGCAAGCAGCTCGGCTGCGTTGGCGAATGTGCAGCCCGGGTTTTCCGTTTCGGGCGCACGAACCGTTCCGGGCACGCGGATGAGGGTGGCCACGCGTACGTTCTCGTTTGCGCGGAGCTCGCTGAGCAGCCCTTCCAGTCGCTCGCCCTGCGGAAGCTCGTCGAGCTCGAAGACGGTGTAGGCCGCTCCGCCCCTCTCGGTGCGGTAGGTGCGCATGAAGGCGATGTTCACGTTGTGCTCGGACAGGCGAACCGTGAGCGCTGCAAGCACGCCGGGCGTGTCGCGATGGGTGACGAAGATGGTGTCGTACTCGCCCGTGATATCGACTTCGACCCCGCTCACGCGCGAAAGACGCACGCGGCCGCCGCCAAGGCTTTCTCCTCGCACCGAGCAGGCGCTCCCGCAGGCATCCTCCATCTCGATATCTACGGTGTTGGGATGCAGGTGCTCGTCATCGGCGCCGGGAACGAACTCGAAGGAGAGGCCGCGCTCGCGCGCGAGCTCGAAGGCATCGCGGATGCGCTCGTCGTCTGTGGCAAGTCCCAGGATGCCCGCCACGAGCGCGCGGTCGGTGCCGTGTCCGCGGTACGTGTGTGCGAAGCTGTTATGCAGCACGAAGCGCACGCGCGCGACAGGTGCTTCCATGAGCGAGGCCGCTACCTGCGCGAGGCGGAGCGCCCCTGCGGTATGCGACGATGATGGCCCGACCATGATCGGGCCCAAGATTTCGAATGCGGACGGTGCAGCGGATGTGCCCGACATTGCCCCTCCTTGTGCTGGCGCGAACGAACCGCTCGGATGCGCCGAGCGCGATCGCGTTGATGAACCGAGCCGATTGTATCAAATGGACTGGCGTTGACAGTGCCGGTACCGCGCCATGATGAGCCGCCCGCGCGCTTCGATGCGCAGTGTTGCGCCCTTAAGGTGGGCGACCCCGGCTGGCTCGCTGGGGAATTCCTTATCGAGGTCGACCGGTATGTTCGTACACGCCTGCTCGACATGCGCGTAGGCAGCGATGATGCCATCTGCGTCCTCGTGACGCGCTGCATCTAGGAACGTCTCGACTACCTCGCGCCCCACGCAGTAGAGCCCAAGCTGCGCTGCGCGGATATAGTCGGGAAAGGACATGACCTCCGCGCAGGGCACCTCGGAGCCGTCCGAGAGCTTCCATGTGAACGAGCCCCAGGCGTTGCGAAGCGCTTCGAGGAAGCAATCTTGGCGGTCACCCGTGACGCCGCCGCAGCCTTTCCATGGGTTGAAGGTCCGGCGCGTTCCCGGATGACCGAAGGGTATGAGGCCGAAGTTCCCGATGGTGTGGGTGAGGTCCGTATAGTGCGCGAGCGCCTCGTAGATCTGCGCCTGGTGGACCCGCGGTTGCGCACCAAGCCTCTCGACGATGACCTTCCGCTCGTCGCGGAACAAGGTGGCGAGCCGTGCGGAGTCGCCCTGTGCACCCTCGACGCGCTCCGCGAGCGCAGCGCAGAGCATGTCCTTGTCTGCATCCTGCCCAAGCCCCAGAGCGTCGAGGTCGACGAGCAGTTTCATGAGGCTGAACCACGTCGTTCCCAGTTTGCAGTCTTTGAAACGCAGAGCCACGGAATTCATGACATCGTAGTCTGCAATTGCGTACGGCGCTTCGCTGCTCGCGCTACCTGCGCACCCCGTCGGAAGGACGAGCTCATCTCGTTTCTTGTTAAGATGCAGGCGCATGTTCGTGCCCGTCTCCTGTGCTGCGCCGGCGAGCAGCGCCCGCGCGGCCCGCGATGCTTCGTACTCCGCGCTCTTCTCTCCGCAGTATGTCTGGATCGTGTAAACATTGCAGTGCGCGAACAGCTTATAGACGAGAAACCGCGTCACCGGCCGGTCGCGCAGCGCCTCGTCTAGCGTGCACAGGGCGGGCACCTCATGCGCGAGCAGAACCGCCTTGAAGTCTGCTGCCCAGCCGCCGCGCAGGATGCGCTCGATGCCCGGCGCATCGCATGCCTCGACTCGCGCCGTCTCGGTACGCGTCATGGCGCACCCCCTTTTCTAACCCAAAAACGGCAGAACGTGGATGGTCATCCAATCCCAGATGGTAGCCGGCCAGGGGGTAAGGCCGAGCTCCTCATCGGTGACTGCACGGACGCCCGTGCCCTCCACGAGGAGCATGCTGCCGTCTCCGATAGGCGAGAGATTGCTCTTCAGGCTGAATGTGTCGCAGAACACGAGTCGCGCTCCGGTGCGGACGCCGTCTTCGGCCGGGATGTTCCACAGGTCGATGGATTCCACCGGCGTGTGCCCGACGATTTGGTCGAGTCCCGGAAGCGGGTCGTGCGCGAGTTCCGAGCGGTCCGCCCAGAGG
>NZ_CEWCAA010000083.1:0-3550 GCF_982429025.1 Enorma sp. | reverse complement strand
GGCCGGGGGCGGCGTCGCTGCGCTTGCCGCCAAGGGGGCTACCAGGTAGTGCGGATGGCATCGAGGATGCGGGCGCAGCGACAGGTTGCGGCGTGGGGCATCAGGGGGCTTTCGATGTCGCCCGCACGCATAAGGGCGCAGAAGTGGGTAATCTGGCCGTAGAAATCGTCAACCTCATAGGGTGCGTCGAGATCGCGGGTAGGCTCGCCCGCAATGCGAAGCTCCGCATGTTGAGGACGGTGCAGGTCGTCCACCGTGAGGATGCCGCGCTCCCCTTCCACGACGAGCTGCCGGGGCCGCGCGCGGTCGCAGGCGCATTCGAGCTCCGCGGCTACCCCGCCGATTGCCATGTGGGCATCAACGTAGACGTCGGACCCTTCATAGAACGCCGTGTCCACGCGCTCGACGGCGATCTCGCCGGGAAGCAGCTCGTCGAGCCAGCTCGCGCAGTAGATGCCGCAATCGAGCAGCACGCCCGACCCTGGGCCTCCGCCAAGAATATAGGTGTCGCGCGTGCGGTAGGCTGCAAGCGCATCGTTACAAAGCGACGCATGCACGCGCGCGACGGGCCCCAAAGCGCCAACCGCGTCCACAACGTGCGGGTGCAACGGCACAAAGCGCGTCTTCATGGCCTCCATGAAGAGCAGGCCGCGTTCGCGGGCAGCAGCGGTAACCTCAGCCGCCTCCGCCTCGGAGAGCATCGCGGGCTTCTCGCAGAGCACTGCCTTTCCCGCATCGAGCGCCCGCAGGGCCCACGCATGGTGAAGGTCGTGCGGCAGGGCTAGATAGATGGCGTCAACTTCGGGGTCCGCGAGCAGAGCCTCATGGTCGCCGTAGGCCCGGGCGCCGGGCGCGCACGGAACCTCGGCAAGAAATGCCGCAGCCTTCCCTGCCGTCCGGCGGCTCGCCGCCACAAGCTCGGCTCCTTCAACCTTTGCCAAGCTCGCCGCGAACCGATGCGCAATGTTGCCTGCACCAAGGATACCGAAACGAATCATCTTGAACTCCCATCTACAGCGCCATTGCCTATCTCGGCCACTTCCTCGCGGTAGCTCGGGCGCCCCATGACCGTGCCCCGCGCCGCTGTGAGTGCCGCCGCAAGCACCTCGGCGCGCTTGAGATATTGCCTGAGCAGGTACTTCAGATCCTCCTCTTTGAATCCCTCTATAAGCCGCTCGGCCTCCCCAAGGCGCGCATCCACTACGAAGGGGCTGCTGCACATCTCGGCAAGCAGCATAAACCGCTCCAGCCGCGGATATTCCGAAGCGTCCACCGCATCGACGCGAATGAGGAAGCCCAGCTGCTCGAGCTCGCAGACAAGCTCCCACAGGCAGAAGAGCACGCGCCTGGTCATCTGCTTCTCGGCGCGCTCGTCGAGCGTGCGCTCGGGCATCTTGTTCGCGTATGCCGCCGCCTGGGTATGGACCATCTGAATGTGCAGCAGCGCCTCGCTCGACGTCACCGCATCTACCGTACCCTCGAGGCTCTTGCGCATGAGTGCCCAATAGCGCTCGAGCAGCGCGAAGAGCTCGTGCACGTTTGCTAGAAAGAGGGTGTGATCGCTTGTGGGCATGACCAAGCGATTCACCAAGAAAACGAGAAGCACCGCCGCGGCAAGGCACGCGAGGCGCATCCAGATGGCATACTGGTCGTCGATGGACACCGACGCCATGGAAAGTGCGTACGCCGTCGCGAAGAACGCCATGGGCGTGCCGCCCGGCGTCGAGGCGTACAGACACGTGATGAGCACCATCCCCACCGCCATCACCGCTGGATACGGCAAGCTCAAAATCGAGAGTCCGTGTACGAAGAGACACCCCAGCACCGTCCCCATCGTGCGCGTGCGCATGCGGCGGATGCTCTCGGCGGGAAATGGCTGCGTGAGCAGAAACGCAGTGAGCGGGAACCAGTAGAGATGGTCGACGGGCGAAGCGAGGCTCACCGTGCAGGAAACGGCAAGAACTGCTGCGCAGCGCACCGAGAATCGCAGCTCAAACGAGTCGAGGGTGGGGTGCGTGCGGAACGACGCGATACGCAGCTGCGTAAGGGGCGACATGCTCCACGCGCCGGCAAACCTCCCGCCCGCATCGCGGAGCACAAGCAGCGTCATATGCAGATAGCTTCGGTAAAAGAGGCGGAAGCGGTCGTTCTCAATGGAATCCGCCTCGTCAAGCAAGCCCTGGGCGCGCCCCGCCACGAGCGCGCGACGCCCCTGGCTCTCTAAGGCAATGCCCACGTCGCGCGTAAGCGAAGCGAGCTTCCTTAGAAAGGGAGCATTCGGGCACCCCGGCCCCTCATGCCACTCAAGGCGGCCCACAAGATAGGCCGTGCGCTGCGCAAGCATGGCGAACATGTCGTAGAGGTTCGAAACCGTGGGCTGCGCGTTGGCGTCTTCGCGCACGCCGTAGGCAAGCTTCGTATAATCCGCACGCAACCTGAGCAGCTCCCTGCGCGTGCTGCCACCGATGCCCGTATCCGCCATATGATCGAGCTCGTCGGCAAGGCGGGCAACCATGTCATGAAGCTGGCGAAGATTATCGTCAGCCTTGTGATAGATGACGCCCGAGACAAGCAGGGCAACCGTGAGCACGATGCAGCACACGGTAAGAAGCCCGGCCTCGAGTGCAAGGTCGTCTAGGTACTCCGGGCGGAGCTGAAGAAAGACGAAGAGCATCGTATAGGGAAAGTACCGGCGCGGGTTCAGCTGGGAGGAGCGCATAAACACAAAGACGAATGGCATTGCCGCATTGATTGCGATGCTGGGAACAACGCCCAGCGTAGCCAGACGAGCCGCCACGAGCGCAAGGTAGCTCACCGCAAAGAATCGAAGGTACTGCGTAGGCTTGTTATATTTACGATGGCGCACGTTGAAGAGCGTGGTGTAACACGATACGGGCATGACATGCGAGATGCCAAAGAGCCCCACAACTATCCAGAACAGCACAATGAAAAATCCAGCGACCGGCAGCGCCTCGCGAATCTTTGCAGGCAGTTCAGGCACGGTGTCACGTCGCCAACAGGTGAGTTCGTCCGAAAGGGAGGCGGCGCCCCATATCGCGAGCCCCACGAGGCCACTCGCCGCCGAGCCGCTCCACGCGGGCTCCTCCGCCCGCCGCTCACGTCCTGCCCGTTCCCTATCCGCTCCTGCCGCGATCATGCCCATCCCGTCCGCCACACAGTGCTCGCGCTTCCATCTTACTCCCATCCGCTCGGAGAACACTCTGCAATGATAGCGAACCCGGCGCGGCTACTCGCAACGAGTGCGGCGGGCGTTACGACGGAGCGAGCCTGATACGATGCCCACAACGTGTGCGACAGGTGCTTACGGGCAGGTTTTTGAAGGGAAGGGCCTTATTATGGAACTCGTTCGTCAAAATCGTGCCCGTAACGCGCGGACGGCCCTGCCACGAGAGTCACGGCACGGCGGGACGCGTCTGACGGGCATAGCAACGCAAACGGCCCCGCGACGCGGAGTCGCGGGGCCGTGGATGGTGCCGTATCAGTCGCGCTACGAACACGCGGGTGCCCGGTGAGCGCTACTCGTCACCCT
>NZ_CEWCAA010000082.1:0-4353 GCF_982429025.1 Enorma sp. | reverse complement strand
GCGTAGGGGCGCATGAGCCCTTGACATCCTCGATGGTCGGCTTTACGCTCTGCTATTCCTGTGGGGCGCGGGGGAACGGGTCTCGATTGAGCGGGGAATGGATACAATAGCATCACCTATGTGCCGATATGGTGTACGTAATCGCGGGGTGACCCGCGTGTTTTTGTTATAGACGCGATATGAAAGGAGCTTATAGAGCTCATGGCAAAAAAGAATCCGCCCCTTCGCATCATCCCCTTGGGTGGTCTTGATGGAATCGGCAAGAATATGACCGCCATCGAGTGCGGCCCGGATATGGTGCTCATCGACGCCGGCCTCATGTTCCCCGATGATTCCCAGCCCGGTATCGACCTGGTGCTGCCTGATTACACCTATGTTCTGGAAAACGAGGATAAGCTGCGCGGTATCGTCGTGACCCACGGTCACGAGGACCATACGGGTGCGCTTCCGTATCTTCTACAGGACCTCAACAACAAGGTGCCCATTTTCTCGAGCAAGCTCACGCTCGGCTTCATCGAGGGCAAGCTGGCGGAGTTTCGCATCAAGACGCCGAAGTTCCGCGAGGTGCATGATGGAAGCCATGTGAACCTGGGAAACATCTCCATCGATTTCTTCTCGATGACCCACTCCATTCCCGGCGCGCTCGGTGTCTACATCAAGTCGCCGCAGGGTACGGTTATGCATACGGGCGACTTCAAGCTCGATCAGACACCCATCGACGGGGTCACGCCCAACTACGCTGCTATCACTAAATTCGCTAAGCAGGGCATCGATCTTCTCATGTCCGACTCGACCAACGCCAACCGCCCCGGGTTCACCCCGTCCGAGGCGGCGGTGGGCCCCACGCTCAACGAGGTCATCAAGAACGCGAAGGGCCGCGTATTCGTTGCCTCGTTCTCGAGCCATATCCACCGTTTGCAGCAGATTTGCGATGCGGCTAAGAAATGCGGGCGCAAGATCGTTGTGACGGGCCGCTCGATGCTCACCAACACGCGCGTGGCGCGCGAGCTCGGATACCTCAACATCGACGAGAAGGACATCCTCGATGCCTACGAGCTCAACGGCATTCCCGACGACCAGATCGTCGTCATGTGCACGGGCTCCCAGGGCGAGCCGCTTTCCGCGCTTTCCCGTATGGCAAACGGGGAGCATAAGACGCTTTCCATTCACTCCGGCGACACCGTGATCATCTCCGCCACGCCGGTTCCCGGCAACGAAAAGGCGGTCCAGCAGGTTATCAACAGCCTGGCGAAGCTTGGGTGCACCGTTGTGGACAAATCCACCCGGCTCGTGCACGTTTCTGGCCACGGTAGCCAGGAGGAGCTCAAGCTCATGCTCGCCATGGCTAAGCCGTGCTACTTCATGCCCGTCCACGGCGAGGCGGTGCACCTTCGGGCGCACGCCAACCTCGCTCGCCAGATGGGCATGCGCGACGACCACATCTTCGTGGTGGATAACGGCGACACGCTCGAGATGCGCGGCGGCGAGGTCAAGATCGGCCCGCAGGTGGAGAGCGGCATCGTGTACGTCGACGGCCTGCGCATCGGCGATACCGATCCCATCGTGCTCCGCGACCGCCAGAAGCTTGCCAACGACGGCATGGTGACCGTCGTGGCCATCGTCTCGATGAAGCGCAAGCGCATCGACGCGATCGAGTTCTCGAGCCGCGGCGTGTCGTTTACCATCGATGACGAGTTCAGCTCCGATGCCTCTGCTTCCATCATGAAGGCGATCGATAAGGGCTCCTTCGATTACACGAGCAACGGTACGGGCGCGCTCCGCAAGGCGGTCCGCGACTCGCTATCCAACTTCATCTGGAACCGTACGCGTACGCGTCCCATGATCATCCCCGTGGTCATGGAGGTCTAGCGTGGCGTCTCGGCAGACGACATCGAAGAACGCTCAGAAGAAGGGCGCATCGCGCAAGGCTGCTCCCAAGCAGGGTGCGGCTAAGCTTCGTGCGAACGCGCAGGCAGCTCCCGAGCCCGTTCCCGAGCCGCTTTTCACCGGCGGCACGGCGCGCGATATCTCAGGAGTCGTCCTGGCGGTTTTTGCCGTTGCGTCCTTCATTGCGGTCATCGCTCCCACGACCGCCCCGGTTGCGGCTGCCGTGGCCGGCTTCTATCACCTTGGCTTCGGTCTGGGTGGCTATGTCCTGCCGCTTGCGCTCCTGTTCGTATCCGCGCTCGTCTTCGTGCGCGACGAGGGGGTCTTCAAGATGAAGACCGCGCTCGGCGCGCTCCTCATCTTCGTCGCGGTCATCTCGTTCATCGCCTTGGTCGGGCTTCCCGACCCCATGGTGCTTGGCGTTACCGTGAGCGAAGCGGGCCTTTCCGCTACGGGCGGATACGTCGGCTTCGCGGTTTCGTCGGTGCTTGCAGGTGCGCTCGGTAAGCCCATCGCCGGGGTCGTGCTCGTTGGCATCGCACTTGCCGGCGCCGTGCTCATAGGCTTTTCCATCTCGAGCTTTGCGGGCGCGGTGCGCGAGCGCGTCGAGGGGCTTCGAGCGCGCCGCCATGTCGAGGTCAACGAGTGCCCATGGGGCGATGACCCCTATGCCGCGGCTCCCGTTCGCGAATCTAATCCAAAGGGTGCGCCCGCTGGTCGCCAACAGAAGCTTTTCGATGAGGATGGCGCGGCCAAGACCACCTATATCGGTGATCGCGCGAAGACGACGCTCATCACAGATGATCCGGACGATCCCGACGAGGACCCCTTCGTCGATGTTTCGGAGCAGCTTAAAGCCGAGGCCGCCAAAACGCGCCTTATTCCCATCGAGGATAAGCACGTGCCTGCCGAGCACGCTGTCGCGGGGAACGCTACTGTCGCATCTTCAGCTGCGGACGATCCGTATTCCCTTGCAGGTATGACCGAAATCCTTGAGTCGGGGGACGAGCGCTGCGATGAGCCTCCCTTCGACCATTCTGCCGAGACGGGGGTATCCGCGGCGGCGCAGGCCGATCCCTCTCCTGTCGACGGCCGGGAAACGCAGCCTCCCATTCCCGATTTCCTGCTGCACCCGCGCGCGTCCTCTGTGGGTGAAGGCGCTTCGTCGGGTGCTGGCGCAGCTTCCGTCGTGGCCGCCGCCGAGCCTGCGCACGCCGATGCCGAGCCCCAAGATGACGATGGGGAGCGCAAGCTGCCGCCGCTGTCGATGCTTCGCCATAATCCCCATTCCGCTTCCTCGGCGTCTTCTGATAAAGAGCTTCGCCAGACGGCTGAGTCGCTCCAGTCGACCCTGCAGGAGTTTAACCTCCATTCGCAGGTTGTGGGCTGGATCAGCGGTCCTACGGTCACGACTTTCAAGGTGCAGCCCGGCGAGGGCGAGCGCGTAAGCCGTATCTCGAGCCTCGAGGACGATATCGCCCTCTCGCTCGCGGCGCAGTCCGTGCGCATCTTCGCGCCCATCCCGGGTACCTCGCTCGTGGGCATCGAGATTCCCAACCGCAAGCGCCAGAATGTGAACTTGGGAGATGTCCTGCCCTATGTGCAGGGTGGCCCGCTCGAGCTCGCCATCGGTCGCGATGCTGAAGGGTCGCCCATCGTGGCCGACCTCGCCAAGATGCCCCACCTCCTCATCGCGGGCACCACTGGTTCCGGCAAGTCCGTCATGATCAACTCGATCGTGATGGCGCTCCTCATGCGCACCTATCCCGAGGATGTGCGCCTCATCATGGTCGACCCGAAGCGCGTCGAGCTTGCTGGATACAACGGCCTGCCGCACCTCTACGTGCCCGTCGTCACCGAACCCAAGCAGGCTGCGAGTGCACTGCAATGGGCTGTGTCCGAGATGGAGCGCCGACTCAAGATCTTCGAGCGCGTGGGCGTGCGAAAGATATCGACCTTCAACGAGAAGCAGGCCTCGGGCGCCTTCGATCACTACGACAATCCGCCGGCTAAGATGCCCTACCTCGTCATCATCATCGACGAGCTCTCCGACCTCATGATGGTTGCGGGCAAGGACGTCGAGGCCTCGATTGTGCGTATCGCCCAGCTCGGCCGCGCTGCCGGTATCCACCTCATCGTGGCTACCCAGCGCCCCAGCTCAAACGTGGTGACGGGCCTTATCAAGGCAAACATCACCAACCGTATCGCATTCAACGTGGCCACGGGTATCGACTCGCGCGTGATCATCGACCAGGTGGGTGCCGAGAAGCTCACCGGCTACGGCGATATGCTCTTCAGCAAGGTCGATTGGGGCAAGCCCAAGCGCATCCAGGGTTGCTTCGTCTCGGATGAGGAGATCGCTGCCGTTACCGAGTTCGTTAAGGAGCAGGGCGAGGCCGAATACCACGAAGAGATCCTTTCGGCTGTGGTGCCTGCTACGCTTTCGGGCGGTGGAGGCGCTTCTTC
>NZ_CEWCAA010000081.1:0-4724 GCF_982429025.1 Enorma sp. | reverse complement strand
GGAGGAAGTCGGTCGCGCCGCCGTACGCGCCGCGCTTTCCGGCGAGACGGCCAAGATGGTCGGTATCCAGCGCGTGCCGGGCGACGCATACGCCATCGAGACGAACCTCATCGACGTGGAGCGTGTGCGCCTCATCGAGCGCTGCCTGCCCGACGCCTTCATCAACGAAGCGGGCAACGGCGTCACCACGGCATTCAAGGAGTGGGCGGCCCCTCTCGTGGGCGAATTGCCGAGCTTTGTAAGCTTCCTGTAGCAAGACCGGGGGGGGCGGACCCTGGTCTTTGCCCCCGCGTCTGAAGGAGTGTGCATGAAACACATCTTTTTGAATCTCAAGCGCTTCGATATCACGCCCGAGCACGGCGGCGTGAACCGTTTGGCGGAGCCCGCCGCATGGGGCGAAGCGGTGACATCCTCGATCAAAGACGTCGCACTTCGCTATGCCGATGCGGAGTTCGCCGCCTTCCTGCCCGAGGCGCACCTCATCGGTGCCGTCGCCGGCGCTGCCGGAAGCCCGCTCGGCGTGGGCTGCCAGGGCGTCCATACGGCGGACACGGCGCCGGGCGGAAACTTCGGCGCCTTCACGACCCTGCGGACGGGCAACGCCGTGGCACAGCTCGGCTGCACCTGGGCGCTCATCGGCCACTGCGAGGAGCGCATGAACCTGCGCGCCATCATGGGTGAGGCAGGTGCTGCTCCCGATGCCGTGGAAGCGGCGGTGAATCGCGTGCTCGCGCGCGAGGTGGCTGCGGCTCAGGCAGCGGGCCTCACGGTGCTCTTCTGCATGGGAGAGCGCGAAGAGGAAGTCGATTCGTGGGAAGAGGTGCTCACCGCCCAGCTCACGGGCGGCCTCGAGGGCGCCGATCTCTCTCGCGTGCGTGTTGCGTACGAGCCGGTGTGGAGCATCGGGCCGGGTAAGACGCCCGCCGATGCCCCGTATATCCAGAAGGTGGCCCGTCTCATCAAGGCGACGCTTCCCGGTGTGGACGTGGTCTACGGCGGCGGTCTCAAGGCCGATAACGCTCAGATGCTCGCCGGCATCCCCGAGATCGACGGCGGCCTCATCGCACTCACCCGTTTCACCGGCGAGATCGGCTTCTACCCGGAGGAATATGCGGAAATCGTCAAGCTGTATCTAGAGGCCTAGCTCATTGGACGCATCAGTAAGAAAGGAATGACCATGCATCTGGACTTTGAATGGGGCACCGGCATGATGGGGGCCGAGCTCCCCGATACAACCGACGTCTTCGTCACCGGCGAGACCGTCAAGGACCCCGAGTGCCTGCCCCAGGATTGGGATAGCCTCTACGCGGCAACGCTCGAGAGCATCCGCAACCCCATCGGCATGGAGCCGCTCGCTTCCTATGCGGGGCCGGGCAAGAAGGTCGTCATCGTGATCCCCGATATCGTGAAGGGCGGCACCCAGCCCACCGCGCACCGCAAGGTCGCCATCCGCGCGTGCCTCGATGAGCTCTTCGCGAACGGCGTGAAGCACGACGACGTGCTGCTCCTCTTCTCGAACGGCCTGCACCCCCGCACCTCCACTGCCGAGGCCAAGCAGATTCTGGGCAGCGACCTCTACAACGAGTTCGAGGCAACCGGCCAGATCACGAGCCACGATTCCGAGGACTACGACCATCTGGTCGATCTGGGCTACACCGCTCAGGGCGACCACGTGATCATGAACAAGTACGTCTACGATGCCGACATCGCCATTCTTATCGGCCATACCCAGGGCAACCCCTATGGCGGTTACTCGGGCGGTTACAAGCACTGCGCCACGGGCATCACCCACTGGCGCTCTATCGGTGCCCACCACGTGCCGCGCGTCATGAGCCGCCCCGACTTCGTGCCGGTGTCTACCCATAGCCTCATGCGCGACAAGTTCGACAGCCAGGGCATGTTCATGGAAGAGAAGATGGGCAAGAAGTTCTTCTGCGTGGACGCGGTGCTCGACACCTGGAGCCGCCAGATCGCCATCTTCTCGGGTTACGCTGCCGAGATGCAGCCCGTGAGCTGGAAGGTTGCTGATAAGCGCACCTATGTGCACTGGGCCGAGAAGAAATACGACATCGTGGTCATGGGCATGCCCACGAACTTCCACTACGGTGACGGTATGGGCACGAATCCCATCCAGATGATGCAGGCCGTTTCCGCCCAGGTCATTCGCCATAAGCGCATCCTCTCCGATCACTGCGTCTTCGTGATCGCGAGCTACTGCGATGGGTGGTTCCACGACGAGCGCTGGCCGTACCTACGCGAGCAGTGGGAGCTGTGGCAGTCCGATAAGATGAACACGCTCGACGACATGATCAAGTACGGCGAGTACTTCGCCACCAACGAGGAGTACATCCGCAAGTACCGCTTTGCCGGTGCGTTCCATCCGTTCCATGGCTTCAGCATGATGACCTGCGGAAACCTCGCCGAGAAGTATCTCTCTGCTACGTATATCGTAGGCGCGCAGAAACCGGGCATCGCCCGTACCATGGGCCTCAAGACCCGTCCGACCTTCGAGGAGGCCATCGCCGACGCCACGCGCAAGTACACCGACGGCAACCCCAACATCCTGGCGCTCCCGCACGCGTACAACCGCGCCGTGCCGCACCTGTGCATGAAGGATCCGTCGCAGAACAGCCACTTCCGCGACGATGCCCCTGCGCATCCCTGCGGTTGCTAATTTTACTCGGTGCTGAGGGCACGGGGATATCTCCCGTGCTCAAACAGTCCTCGCGCTTCGCGCTGCGGAACTGCGCCGTGAGATATCCCCGTGCCCTCAGCACGCCAGGTTTATCTTGCTGGACAGCAAGTTCCCAGCGCAGAAGGGGAGGCCGCCATATCGTCCATCGCGAGTTCCGCAGCGAGCGGAGCGAGCGAGGACTGCCCGAGCAGGGGACGATGTGGCGGCCTCCCTGTCGGGGCAAAAGGAGCTGCAATGTTGAAGTTGAACAGAAGCTTTGCCTCGGCATTCGTTGCTGAGGACGAGCTTGTTAGCTATATGGATGAACATGTCGACGTGTTGGCGCGCTGCCAGGCGGGCGAGGACCGCTATGCGGATTCGCTCGGCTGGCTCTCCGTCGACGAATGGGCGAGCGACGCCATCCTTGACCGCACCTGCGCGCTTGCGGAGCAGATTCGCTCCATGGCCGACACCTTCGTTGTGATCGGCGTAGGCGGCTCGAATAACGGGTCGCGTTCCGTGCAGGCTGCGCTTGCCCCCGAGGGAGCACGGCTTGTGTGGGCGGGGAATACGCTTTCGGCTTGGGAGCTCAATCGCGTGCTCGATGAGCTTGAGGGCCATGATGTGGTGATCGATTGCATCGCCAAGAACTTCGAGACGCTCGAGCCGGGCTCATCGTTCCGCCTGCTCCGCCAGTACCTCGTCGAACGCTATGGCCGCGAGGAGGCCGCGCGCCGCATCGTCTGCACGGGTACGATCGGCTCGCCGCTCGAGGACCTCTGCCGTGCCGAGGGGTACACCTTTGTGCCCTTCGCCACCAACGTGGGAGGCCGCTATACCGCACTTACCGAGGTGCACTTGCTGCCCATGGCGGTTGCAGGCGTGGACATTCGCGCGCTCGTTGCAGGTGCCCGCACCATGGAGCGACTCCTTCGTACGGCGCCAGCGGGGGAGAACTCAGCGTTTGCCTATGCATCGGCTCGCAACATGCTGTGGGACCGCGGGTATCGCGTCGAGCTTCTGAGCTTTTTCGAGCCTCGTTTCCGGTGGTTCTCAAAGTGGTGGGAGCAGCTCTTTGCCGAGAGCGAGGGAAAGGATGGCAGAGGCATATTCCCCGCTGCCGCAGAGTGCTCCGAGGAGCTCCATAGCCTAGGGCAGTTCGTGCAGGACGGCACGCACATCCTTTTCGAGACCTTCCTTGATGTCTTGGAACCGGGTGCGGGCGACAGCCTCGTGTTGGGCGGCACCGACGTGGCGGATGCCTTTGGCTACCTGGACGGCAAAGATTTCTGGGATATCAATAAGGCGAGCTTCACGGCGACCCGCGAGGCGCATGCCGGAATGCTGCCATGCTTTACGCTCGAGCTCGATCGTCTTGATGAGGAGCATATGGGCATGCTCTTCTACTGGTTCGCGTTCGCGTGCTATGCTTCTGGGGAGCTTTTGGGTGTAAACCCCTTTGACCAGCCAGGCGTAGAGGCGTACAAGCGCCTCATGTTCGATGCGCTCGGAAAATAGAGAAAGGATCTCTTTATGAAGACTGTCAAACTGCTTTGCGCTGCCGGTACGTCGACGCAGATTCTTGCCCAGAAGGTGCAGGAGACTGCCGACAACCTCGGTCTCGAGATGGATGTCAAGGCTGCGTCCGTTTCTGGCTCCGATGATGCCTGCAAGGATGCCGACCTGCTGCTTCTTACGCCCCAGGTTGCCTTCAAGCTTGATGTCGTGAAGATGACGTTCCCCGATAAGAAGATCGACGTGATCGATGCGAACGCCTTTGCGACGCTCGATACCCAGGCGATCATCGCGCAGATCAACAAGGAGCTCTAAAGTCCTAGGCTCCCAGGGGGCGCCCGGGCCTCTTCTTCGCTAGTCCTCGGCCTTCGGCCTGCGGAATCGCTCAGAAGAGGCCCGGGCGCCCTTGCGTTACGGGCATAGATGCGGGCGGGGACCGGGCGGTGAGGCGCCCGGGGTCGATGCTGCATGCCCGTCCCAGGCCTGCGGAATCGCTCAGAAGAGGCCCGGGCGCCCTTGCGTTACGGGCATAGAT
>NZ_CEWCAA010000080.1:0-5523 GCF_982429025.1 Enorma sp. | reverse complement strand
GTCGACGAGGTCGCCAACGAGGATGTAGGCATCGAAGTCGGCGCCGGCGAGCACGATAGAGCCTTCGGGCTTTTCCGCCACTTCCTCCGTCGTGATGTCAAGCGGGCTCACGCGCGCGAACGCGCAGATGAACTCCGCCATGCCGCGGATGGCCTCGGCGACCTCATCCGAGTTGGCGCGAATGCTCACACCAAGCTGCTCCTTGGGGCTGATGCGATAGCGGGCGCGCGTGGAGCGCACATCGGTCACCACGGCGCGGGTAAGCTCGAAGGCGCGCTCTGCGGGCTCGTTTACCCAGCGCTCGTACGCCGCCGGCTCGGGCCAATCGGCGACCATGAGCGCCTCGGCGCGCTCGCCGTCTTCATCCAGCCAGCTCGCGGGCATGGTTTCCCAAATGGCCTCGGTCGCGAACGGCATGAGCGGATGCATGAGGCGCAAGCTCGTATCGAGCACGAAAATGAGGTTGCGCTGCGCCTGCAGGCGCGCCTCGGCATCGGAAAGACGGGTCTTCGTGACCTCGATGTACCAGTCGCAGACCTCGTTCCAGAAGAAGCTCTGCAGGCTGCGCGCCACATCGCCGAACGCGTACGATTCGATGCCCTCGGTAACCTGCCCCACCGTCTTTGCGAGGCGGCTGAACATCCAAGCATCTGCCGCGGTCTCGGCGACCGGCTCACCCGGCGTGTAGCCCTCCATATTCATGAGCAAAAAGCGGCTCGCGTTCCAAATCTTGGTGAGGAAGGCCTTTGCCTGCTCGGTGCGTGCGCTCCCCAGGAAGTTCTTCTGCTTGTCGAAATCTGCGTCGAAGCGAACGTCTTGGTTGTTCGTGAAGAGGCTCAGCAGGTTGAAGCGCATGGCGTCGGCGCCGTATTTGTCCATGAGGTCCATGGGGTCAACGCCGTTGCCCTTCGACTTGCTCATGCGGCTGCCGTCCTTGGCGAGCACGGTGGGATAGATCACCACATCGTGGAAGGGAATCTCGTCCAGGAAGTAGAGCGAGCTCATGATCATGCGCGCCACCCAAAGAGCGATGATGTCGCGCGCCGTCACGAGCGCCGTGGTGGGATGATGCCCCTCAAGCTGCTCGGGGTGCTGCGGCCAGCCCTGCGTAGCGAAGGTCCACAGTTGCGAGCTGAACCAGGTGTCGAGCACGTTCTCGTCCTGGTGCACGTGATGCCCGCCGCACTTGGGGCACACGTCTACGTCCTCCATGAGGGCGTCTTCCCAGCCGCAATCCTCGCAGTAGAAAACGGGGATACGATGGCCCCACCACAGCTGGCGGCTGATGCACCAGTCTTTCAGGTTCTCCATCCAGGTGAGGTAGGACTGCTTCCAGCGCTCGGCGTTGAAGCGGACCTTGCCCGAGGTCACCGCTTCCATGGCCGGCCCCTTGAGCTTGTCCACGGCGACGAACCACTGCTCGGAAAGCCAGGGCTCGAGCGTGGAGTCGCAGCGGTAGCAATGCATGACAGAGTGGTCGTGCTCCTCGATGTGATCGAGCAAGCCGTGCTCCTCGAACCAGGCGACGACCTTCTCACGGCACTCGTCGCGCGTGAGCCCAGAGAACTCACCGTAGCCATCAACCACCACGGCATGCTCATCGAAAATATTGATCTTCTCGAGACCGTGCGCCTCGCCCATGGCGTAGTCGTTGGGGTCGTGAGCCGGCGTGACCTTCACGAAGCCCGAGCCGAAGCCCGCATCCACGTGCCAGTCCTCGAAGATGGGGATCTCGCGGTCCACGATGGGGAGCTTCACCGTCTTGCCCACGAAGGCAGCCTTCTCCGGATCCTTGGGGCTCACGGCCACGCCCGTGTCGCCGAGCATAGTCTCGGGACGCGTGGTGGCGACAACGATGTACTCCTGGCCGTTCACCGGCTCGGTGAGCGGATAGCGCAGGTGCCAGAGGTGACCTTTCTCGTCCTTGTACTCCGCTTCGTCGTCCGAGATGGCCGTGGTGCAGCTGGGGCACCAGTTGACGATGCGCTTGCCGCGGTAGATGAGCCCGTCGTGGTACCAGTCGCAGAAGACGCGGCGCACGGCCTCGGCGTAATCGGGGTCCATGGTGAAGCGCTCGTCCTCGAAGTCGATGGAGCATCCCATACGACGAATCTGCTGCTGGATGATGCCACCGTACTCGTGGGTCCAGTCCCAGCACGCATCGATGAACGCCTCGCGGCCCATCTCAAGGCGGTTCTTGCCTTCGTCCTTGAGCTTCTTGTCCACCTTGGTCTGCGTGGCGATGCCGGCATGGTCGGTGCCGAAGATCCAGCGCGTGGAGCGGCCGCGCATGCGCGCCTGGCGCACGATGGCGTCTTGGATGGAATCGTCGAGCGCGTGACCCATATGGAGCTTGCCCGTGACGTTCGGCGGCGGGATGACGACCGTGCAGTCGCCAGCGCCGGGGCGCTTCTCGGGCCCGCGCTGGTAGTAACCGCCGTTGAGCCACTTGTCCAGCATCTTGGGCTCAGTGACCTGCGGATCGTATGTCTTAGGCATCTCTTCCATGAGAGGTCCTCTCTATATCGCGATATACGATTCAAGAGGATAGCACAGGCAGCCCATCCTGCGGGGACCCGGCACGCGAAGAGCAGGTTTGCACATGCAAGGGGCGAGCACAGCGGCTCGCCCCTCCCCTAGCATGATGTCACACGGCACCCGCGCCCCGCTAAGCCGAATGCTCGAGCATATTCGTGAGCGGACGGCCCGGCACGAGGCGCCCGTCACACACGAAACCCTCCTCACGGCCCGCGAGCTCGGCCACGAGCGCGGCGCGCAGCTCGGCCACACGGTCGGCATACACAGGATCGGCGATGGCATCGTGCTCCTCGCGCGGGTCGACAGCAAGGTCAAAGTACTGTTCACGACCCGTCTGCGAGAACCAGATGTACTTGTCGTGCGGCGTCACGATGTAGTGGTTCGACTGCTCCACGTCGCGCGCGTGCTCGCCGTGGACGTAGGCGCGCTCGATGGCTAGCCCGCCGAGCACCTCCCCGGCCAGCGAGGAGCCGTCCACCGTGTCCGGCACGGAGGCGCCGGCAAGCTCGAGCAGCGTGGGCATAACGTCCATGAGCTCCACCACGCTCTGGGAGCGCTGGCCCACGCAGTCCGGACCGGCGCCGTGCGCGGCGCGCAGCTGCTTGCCCACGCGCACAATGAGCGGGATGTGCGTGGAGCCCTCGTACGGGAGCACCTTGCGGAAGAGCGAGTGGTCGAAGAGCATCTCGCCGTGATCGGCCGTGAACACCACGACCGTGTTGCCGTAGGTGCCATCGTTCTCAAGGGCTGTGATGAGGCGGCCCACCTGATGGTCAATATGCGTGATGCAGGCGTAGTACCCCGCCATGGCCTGGTGGCGCAGTTCGACATCGCGGCAGCCGTGCACGCTGTCGAGCACCATGCCGTCGCGCTCGGTCGCCTCGGTGTCGTCCCAGTCGCCCGACGCAGGCGGCCGCAAGTCGTGCCCGGGGTAGAGGTCGTAGTAGCTCTGCGGCGCATCGAAAGGCGGATGGGGCCGCACGAAGCTCGCCGTCAGGAAGAAGGGCCGCGTGCGGTCGCGTGTCTCCAGGAAGCGAATGGACTCGTCCACCACCCAGTTGGTGGGATGGTAGCGTTCCTCGTAGATCCACGGGTGCGTGATCCAGGAGTTATTCTCCACACCCGACCCGTTCACATCGAAGGACGCGCCCAGGCGGTCGCGCATGTCGCGCATGTAGTCGTCCGAGACCGCCTGATGGTGCCAGTACGGCGTGTCCGCATGGCGATAGTGGCCGATGTAGCCGTCATGCAGGCGAAGCGTCTGGTATCCGCAGGCGAGACGGGGCGGGTGCACGTGCATCTTGCCCACGCAGGCCGTCTGGTAGCCCGCGCTTCCCAGCTCCTCGGCCAGGTAATGGTTATAGGTCCAATCCACGCCGTCCTGATAACCCACGCGCCCGTGCGACGAGGGAGCCCGGCCTGTGAGCAGGCCGGCGCGGGCCGGGATGCAGCTCGGGCAGGCCGAGTAGGCATGCTCGAACAGCGTGCCCTCGGCAGCGAGCGTATCCAGATACGGCGTCTTGACATCCGGATGACCGGCCGCGCCCAGGCAATCGCCTCGCAGCTGGTCGCAGACGATCAAAACGATATTTGGGTGAGCCATGGTTCCACCTCATACTCTGCAGCAGCGCCGGTTGAACACACGGCACCCATCACAGCTTCGCACGATTCCAAAGCGGCGGGCGACAGATGCGCTCCCCGCCCGCCCCTATCCGTGAATGGCGCTCATGTCGCGCAGGAATTCCTCGACAGCGGCGCGGTCGGCATCGGGCAGGTCGATCATGCGCTCGTTGCCGCGCGATGTGAAGTACACCCGCACGACGCCGGCAGCATCCTCCACCCGCGTGCGCTCGATGCGCGACCACGGGATGCGAAAGCCCTCGGCGTAGATGCCGCGGCTCCCCATGCCGGCGCGCACGGCGGCAAGCGACACGCCTACCGCTACGAGCACACAGGCGGTCACGAGGTCGCGCGGCTGCATGCCCCTGCCGACATAGGACCCGATGCCAAGCACGGCGAGCGCCGCCGCAATCACGAAAGTCGCCGGTTGTCGGGACGCCATGAACCGCAGCGAGGTCCGCTGGTCGACCGCAAGGTGGATGCTATAGCAGAACAGCAGGACGCCAGCGATGAGGATCGTCCACTCGAAGACGCCGAGCCCCTGGAATACCTCAGGCATGCCCGTCACCTCCCCTGAGAAGCCTTGGCCATCGGAGCGGCCATGTCGCGCTCCGAGCGCTTAAGATAGCGCTCGCTCGCCGCGTGGTCACCCTTGTTCTCGTACTGCAGCGCAAGTAGCAGCTCCAAGAAGCCGCGGTCGATGCCCGACAACGTGGGCAGACGGCGCTCCATGTCGCCGATATAGCCCCAGCCCTTCTTGATGTAGATGTCGTGCATCATGCGGGCCTCGGTGATAGCATCCTCGTCGTCCCAGGTCTCGATCTCGGCGAGGAGCTTGGTCGCACCCGCCTCGTTCCCGCGCTCGAGGTAGTAGTTGAAGGCCTTGCCCACGAGCTCATGGCGCTGTTTGGCGTTCTGGCGCATTCCCAGCATCCGCTCGATAACGGCATCGGCCTGGCTGCAGGCGTCGAGAGCAAGGTAGCCGTTGAGCTGCATGAAGCAACGGTTCCACGCGGGAAAGATGAACTTCACGAGCGGCTTGTCGAGCAGTGCCAGGTAGGCCTTGGCATCCGCCTGCTCGAGCAACTGGGTCAAGCGCTGCACGTAGGCACGCTTCGCCACCTCAAGAATCACCAGCAGCGCGGTCGCTGCCAGCAAGATCGCGACACCGATGAGTCGTATATCCATGGGTCCTCCTTCGCAACGAACCTGGCTACACTGAGGCGCGCCGCCGACGGGGAGGGTCGGCGGCGCGCTGCGATACGGTGTGGCAGGTTATCGAGCATCCTCCACGGGCTCGAGCCCCAGGCGATCGAACTGCTCGCGCGGCGCCTCATGCTCGATGAGACCACGGCGCAGCAGGGC
>NZ_CEWCAA010000079.1:0-5617 GCF_982429025.1 Enorma sp. | reverse complement strand
CGGCGGCCCTTGCTCCCTCGCTGGTCCCCGCAGTTCGGCATGGCCGAACTGCTGCGGAAGCGCTCGGGGCAAGGGCCGCCGCGTGCGCAGAAGGATGCCATGCGCTTAGGCCTTACAGGGCTGTCGGCGAGAGGGGATGCGGGTTACGGACGCTGCCCGTCCCCTCGATCCCCGACGGAAGCGTGCACCTTGCCTTAGTCCACGCTCTTGAGTGCCTCCAGCATGTCCACGTTCCGAAGCCTCCTGTTCACCACGAAATACATCACGATCACCACGGCTGCCACCACGATCACCGGCATCAGGAAGGCCAGCGCACCGCATGCCGGGTTGAACATGAGCTCCTCGGGCGGCACCGCGCGAATGATGTAGAGCTGCAGGATGCGCCCCGCACCCCAGCCCACCGGCACGCCGATCAACGAGAGCAGGATGGTCTCGCGATAGATGTACATCGTCACCTCCCGTTCGTAGAACCCGAGCACCTTGATGGTCGAAAGCTCGCGGATGCGCTCGCTCACGTTGATAGTCACAAGGTTGTAGACGATCACCACCGCGAGCATCGCCGCGACGACGATGAGCACCCCCATGATCATGTTGAGCGATCGCACGATGGTGTTCACCTGGTTGATATACATCGTGTTCTGCACCACGCCCGCCACACCGTCGAGCCCCATGAAGCGGGCCGCCATGGTCTGCGTGTTCGAGAGGCTGCCGTCGGCGAGCTTGGCCACGTAAGCGTTCGAATCGAATACCTGCCCGAATACCTGCTCATAGCAGCTCTCGCTCATGAACATGAAATGCATGACGTACATCTCGCAGATGCCCGAAACACGCACCTCGCGGTCGGCCCCATCGGCATCTTTGAAGGTAAGCGTATCACCCACCTCGACACCCGTGAGGTCCGCCAGGCGCTCTGAGATCACGGCGCCGTCGGAGGGCAGGCTGAGCGGTTCGCCCGTCACGCGGTTCCTGAGGTCGATGTAATCCGAGAGGTCCATGCCGTCCTGCGCCACGAGCAGCGTGATGCTCTGCGTGTCGCCCTTGTCGCCCGCCTCTTTGGAGACGCTCTCGTAGCGGATGGGCGCATAGCTCGACACCTCATCCGATGCAAGGACCTCGCTGATCGCCGCCTGCTCCTCGTCCGACACGTGCGTGCCCTCGGCCACGATAAGATCGTAGTCGATGAGCTCGCCGAACTGCCGGTCACCAATGCCACCCACGGAATGCTGCACGGAAAAGCCGGTAAAGAGGAGCGCCGCGGCGCCGGCAACGCCTACGATGGTCATGAGTGCACGGCTCTTGTAGCGGAAGAGGTTACGCGCCGTGACCTTCTGCGTGAAGGAAAGGCGGCGCCACACCGGCCCCACGCGCTCGAGCAGAATCTTTGACCCCGCCGCAGGGGGCTTGGGCAATAGCAGCGCCGCGGGCTTCTCGCGCACTTCCCGCTTAGCCACGATGATGGCGGGAAGCACCGCGGCGATAAAGCAGAACGCGAACGCAAGCAGCGTCACCCCGGGGTAAATATGGAGCTCGATGAGCGGCATGGTATAGGCATGCGCGTACGCGGCCCACACGATGAGGGGCAGAAGCGTATGGCCGGCAAGCACACCGATCACCGTGCCCGTAAGGCCCGCGACCGCACCGTAGAACGAGAACTTCTTGATGACATCGCGGTCGTCGTAGCCGAGCGCCTTGAGCGTGCCGGCGTTGATGCGCTCTTCATCGACCATGCGCGTCATGGTGGTGAAGGTCACGAGCGCGGCCACGAAGTAGAGAAAGTACGGGAAGATGCGAGCGATGGCATCGACGATCTCGGAGATGGTCGCGTAGACGGTATAGCCCTCTGAACCGGGGACCTCGCGGCGGTTATAAACGGTATACAGGGGCGAATCGATGCTGTCGCGCGCCTCGCGGGCGTCTGCCAGCTCCTGCTCGGCGTCGGTGATCTCTTGCTCCGCTCCGGGAAGCTCCTCGTTGTACTGGGCAAGCCCGTCCTCGTAGGCCGTCTGATTCGCGGCAAGCTCCTCTCGCGCCGCGTCGATCTTTTCCGCAGCGGCATCATATTCGCCCGTCTTGGCGGCAAGCTCCTCCGCCCCCGCCTGCCATGCGGCGAGCCCGCTCTGGTAGGCGCCGAGGTTCTCGTTGTACGAAGCGACACCCCGCTGGTACGCAGCGTATCCGGCGTCATACTCCTGCTGTTTCTGGGAGAGCTCCGCGCTCGCCGCCTCGAGTTGCTCGGCAGCCGCTGCGAGTTCACCGCGCTTATCGTCGAGCTCGGCCTGGGAGGCGTCGAGCAACGCCGTGCAGGCGGTATAGCCGCCATCGTTGCCAGTGGTATCGGGATCGGCGTCGACCGTCATGAAGGCGTCGTATGCGCGATTCAGATTGTCGAGCTGAGCCTTGAGCTCCGTTGCGTCGCCGCCCGCCTCCTCAGTCTTCCGAACCGCTTCTTCAAGCTGCGCAATCCCCTGCTCATACTGGCCCTTGCCCTCTTCGAGCTTCGCGCGCGCCGCATCGATCTCGCGCTGCGCGGCGTCGGCCTCGGCAACCCCCTCGTCGTATACCTGCTGCTTCGCCGCAAGCTCCTGCCTGCCGCTCTCCAGCTGCCGGGCCGCCGCGGCGAGCTGCCGCTCACTTGCCGCAAGCTGGCTGCGCCCGTCATCGAGCTGAACCTTCGCGCTTGCAAGCTGGTCCCACGTCGCATCGAGCGCGGCGCGGCCATCCGCAAGCTGAGCGGCGGCGTCCGCGAGCTCGCCCTCGTAGGATGCAATCAGCTCGCGAGCATCCGCAAGCTGGGCGGAGGCGTCCGCGAGCTCCGCTGCGGCGTCATCAAGCTGCGCACGCGCATCGTCGACCTGCGCCTGTCCGTCGGCGATCTGCTCGTCAAACTGGCCTTGCACCACGGCAAGCCGGTGCGCCCCGCGGCCCTCGAGCAACTCCTCGAGCTCCTCCTTATGCGCCGCGACCCTATCCAGATACTCCTGGCCATACGGGTCGAGGCCCTCGGTGTCGTCGAAACGCAAGCGCGACACCATGTGATAGTCAACGTCGAATGCATCGTCGGCCACCACGGCAAAGCCGGCAAGATCGCCAGTGCCCGCCTGAGACTGGCCCATGTTGAGGTTCGAGACGATCTCCGACGAGTTCACCACGCCCACCACGGTGAAATCGTGCCGCGCGAGCGCGTAATCACCGCTTACGTCTTCCTCCTCGGCGAAGACGATGGTCGAACCCACCGGATGCTCAGCCGCTATGGTCGCGGAGATCGCGACCTCGTCTGCTTCCTCGGGAAGCCGGCCTTCGACCACCTCATACTGCGAGATGCGCTCCGGCAGCGAGCTCACGCGCACCGCATTATGCGTGTCTGCAACCGTCACGTCCTTCATGTAGCCATATTCGACATCCGAGATGCCCGATGCCCGCTCGATCACGGCCTCATCGCTCTCGTCGATGCCCAGACCGCCAATGATGGTGAGATCCGCCGCGTTGTATGTGTCGAAGTAATGCCTGCCCGTGATGCGCATATCCGGGCCCGCCACGTTGAGACCCACGAGCGCGAAGGCACCAAGGGCCATGAGTAACACGATCGACACGAAGCGCCCGCGCGATTTGCCTACCGTGCGCTTGATGTCGCGCCAAAGCATGCGCTTGCCGCGCGGTACCTTCCTATTCTTCCTGCTCATCCGCCCCACCTACCACTCGATATCCGCGATGGCCTGCGGCCGCTCGTTGAGCTCGACCGCCGTCACGTGCCCGTCGTGCATATGGATCACGCGGTCGGCAATGGGGGCAATCGCCGAGTTGTGCGTCACGATTACCGTCGTTGCCCCGCGCACCCTGCTCATATCCTGCAGAAGCTGCAAGATCTGCTTACCGGTGCGGTAATCGAGGGCCCCCGTCGGTTCGTCGCACAGAAGAATCTTGGGATTCTTCGCAACGGCACGAGCGATGGCCACGCGCTGCTGCTCACCTCCCGAGAGCTGCGCGGGAAAGTTGTTCATGCGCTTGCCCAGCCCCACCATTGCGAGCACCTCTGCGGTATCAAGGGCATCGGGGACGATCTCGCTCGCCAGCTCGACATTCTCACGCGCCGTGAGGTTCTGCACCAAGTTGTAGAACTGGAAGACGAAGCCCACGTCCTCGCGCCGATAGCGCGTGAGCTCCCGAGCCGAATATCCGGCGATGTTGGTCCCGTCAATGGAGACACGCCCCTCATCGCAGGTGTCCATACCGCCCAAGATATTGAGCACGGTGGACTTGCCTGCGCCCGATGCGCCGAGCACGATAGCGAGCTCACCGCGTTCGACGCTGAAGCTCACATGGTCGTTGGCGCAGATAACGCTGCCGCCCGCCCGATAGCGCTTGCACTCGTCCTGCACTTCAATGTAGGCCATCGTCTATACCCTCTCACTCTCTCCGCGAGTCGCGCCCGCGTCCCGTTCCCTCAATGCACCCGAGCGCTCCAGGCGCCCCGATGGGCATGCTGCTGCACCCCGATGTTCCAGCCGTTGCATCCCGATTCGTCGGTCGACCTGCCCCGATGGGCAAGCCGCCGCGCCCTGACGTGCCAGCCGTTGCATTCGGGTGGGCATACCGCCGTGCCTCGATGAGTCAGCCGTTGCATCCCGCGCTCGGTGCGGAATAAAATAGACAACGTGTTGTTTTAAGTCCATCGACAGATATTCCTCATCTGTTGATTTAAGGACTATCTACACATGAAGAACACGCAGCGCTGAGAGAGGTCTGCCATGACGAACCGAGTCCGACGTACCACCACCGAGCCCCGCATTCGGGCAGCACTTACCGAGCTTCTTGCAGAGCGAGGACTTGGAGCCATCTCTGTAAGCGATATCACGCGCCGAGCAGGCATCAACCGCGGCACCTTCTATGCGCATTATGTTGACAAGCACGACCTCGTGCAGCAGCTGATCGATGGTGTGCTCGACGACCTCGCAAACATCGTTCTCGGCGAGGACGACGAGGCGGCCGGGGAATCCGCGGAGACGGTCCTCGACACGGCCGATCCCATCCCATTCGAGCGCGTGCACGGCGCCCTCATCTACGTGCGCGACCACTACGTTCTCATAGCGGCGCTCACCGGCAACGGAACCGACCAGCGCATCTACGAACAAACGAAGAGGCTTATCGGGGAGTTGGTCGAGCGCAGCGCGCGCCGTCACGGCATCACGGTGGACTATGGCGACGTGCCCGAGGATTATGCACGCGAGATGATGCTCTCGGGCGTTGCCTCGGTAATCTGGCTTTGGCTCCGCCGCGGTTGCCCCGATGACCCACGCGATATCGCCACCATACTTTGGAAAGCGAAATCGCGTTCGCTCGAGGAATGCGCGCAGCGCCATGTAAGCAACTGATCGCAAGCCGCTTGCTACAATATCGCTAGGGAACAACAAGAGGTACGGGGGCACCTATGAACGACCGCACGCCGCGAAGAGATGCGGGGCAGCATCCGCACATGCGACGGGCACCACGCGGCAAGCATGGATCGCCTTTGATGCACAGCGAGACACACCCTGCGGCGCGACCACGGCCTAACGGACGTCAACCACGCCGGGACCTCCGGAGCGATCAATCCGCTCACGGCTCTCGACAGCTCCCAAAC
>NZ_CEWCAA010000078.1:0-6554 GCF_982429025.1 Enorma sp. | reverse complement strand
AGCGGCTCGGGCTGGCCGCCTAGGCCCGTCCAAAGAAATGTCCGAGCCCCCTGAGTGTCCAAAAGTCGCCCGAGAAGCCCGCGGTTGTCCGAATGTCGCCCGAAGACAGTGGCAGCGTTCAAATGTCGTCTGAGAGGCCCGGGCCGTCCGGAATGCGCCCAAGAGCGCCTTGCGGCACGGGCGTGACATCCATGCGTTGCCCGTGCGTTCCGCTCGCATTCTCAGCAAATTAAAGCGTGCTTCTACCTCGAGGTATTCGCAATGCGTATACCTTAATGCAAGATTTCATCACGGTTCCTCTACCATCCCATCACATTTTGTCTATAATTGCCACTGTGTGCGCAAGAAGGTCAGTGCACACACGTAGGTAACCTCTCAATAGTAAGGAGGTAGGTATGGTAGGAATTGTCCTCGCAAGTCATGGCGACCTCGCGCAGGGCATCAAGCAGACGGCGTCCATGGTCTTCGGCGACCAGCCGGACGTGGTTTCCGTCAGCTTGCAACCTAGCATGGGTCCGGATGACCTTAGGGCGGAGATCGAGAAGGAGGTGGCAACGCTTTCCGATCAGGAGCAGGTGCTCTTCCTCGTCGACCTGTGGGGCGGCACGCCGTTCAACCAGATCAACGGTTTGCTCGACGGGCATCCCACGTGGGCTGCCGTCACGGGTATGAACCTCCCCATGGTCATCACCGCGTACACGCTGCGCATGAACCCCGAGGCCACGGCACACGAGATTGCGACCGGGCTTATCCAGGAGTCCCGTGATGGCGTGCGCGTGAAGCCCGAGAGCCTCGAGCCCGAGGCCCCGAAGGCCGTTGAGGCTGCTCCGGCCCACCCGACGGGCTCCATCCCCGAGGGAACGGTTCTGGGCGATGGCCACATCAAGTTCGTGCTCTGCCGCGTGGACACCCGCCTGCTTCACGGCCAGGTGGCAACCACTTGGACCAAGCAGACCGGTCCCGACCGCATCATCGTGGTTTCCGACGCCGTCTCTCATGACGAGCTGCGCAAGACCATGATCCAGCAGGCGGCCCCTCCGGGAGTCAAGGCTCACGTCGTCCCCATCCAGAAGATGATCGACGTCGCCAAGGACCCCCGTTTCGGTGCGACCAAGGCGATGCTCCTCTTCGAGACGCCGCAGGATCTGCTCAAGTGCATCGAGGGTGGCGTGGACATCAAGAAGGTGAACCTCGGTTCCATGGCTCACTCTGTGGGCAAGGTCGTCGTCACCAACGCGATCGCTATGGATCAGGCCGATGTGGAGTGCCTCGAGACCCTCGCGGCCAAGGGCGTCGAGTTCGACGTGCGCAAGGTTCCCGCGGACTCCCCGGAGAACTTCGACTCCATGATGAAGAAGGCCAAGTCCGAGCTGGCCGCGCAAGCGTAAGAAGGAGGGAAACATGTCGGCATTCACAATCATCCTGATTGTCATCGTTGCCTTCCTTGCCGGCATGGAAGGCGTTCTGGACCAGTGGCAGTTCCACCAGCCGCTGGTCGCATGCACGCTCATCGGCTTGGTGAGCGGTCAGCTTGAGGCTGGCATCATCCTGGGCGGTACGCTCCAGATGATGGCCCTTGGCTGGGCTAACGTTGGTGCTGCCGTCGCCCCCGACGCCGCACTCGCGTCGGTCGCATCGGCAATTCTCATGGTCATCGCCGTTGGTAACGGCGCCGACCAGAGCACCGCTATCTCCACGGCCATCGCCGTGGCCGTGCCGCTGTCCGTGGCTGGCCTCTTCCTTACCATGATTGTGCGTACGCTCGCCATTCCGGTGGTCCACATCATGGACGGCGCTGCTGCCAAGGGTAACTTCGCCGCCATCGACTTCTGGTCGATCGTCGCGATCTGCATGCAGGGCATCCGTATCGCCATTCCGGCAGCTGCCCTCTGCTTCATCCCGTCCGACGCTGTCATGGGCGCCCTGAACATGATGCCCGCCTGGCTCTCCGATGGCATGTCCATCGGCGGCGGCATGGTTGCTGCCGTTGGTTACGCCATGGTCATCAACATGATGGCGACCAAGGAAGTCTGGCCGTTCTTCGCGCTCGGCTTCTGCCTTGCTGCCATCTCCGAGCTCACCCTTATCGCCCTCGGTGTCATCGGCATCTCCCTTGCCCTCATTTATCTGGGCCTCAAGGAGCTTGCCAAGCAGGGCGGCGGCATGGGTGGCGGCTCGGGCGACCCGCTCGGCGACATCCTGGACGACTACGAGTAGGAAGGGAGGAGAGAGACTATGGCAGAGAACAAGATCACCCTTTCCAAGAGCGATCGTCTCAAGGTTTGGTTCCGTCATCAGTACCTGCAGGGCTCCTGGAACTACGAGCGTATGCAGAACGGCGGCTGGTGCTTCTCGATGGTTCCGGCCATCAAGAAGCTCTACCCCAACAAGGATGACCAGATTGCGGCGCTCAAGCGTCACATGGAGTTCTACAACACCCATCCGTACGTTTCTTCGCCCGTTATCGGCGTAACCCTCGCTCTTGAGGAGGACCGTGCCAACGGCACCCCCGTCGAGGACGCCGCCATCCAGGGCGTGAAGGTCGGTATGATGGGCCCGCTCGCCGGTGTTGGCGATCCCGTCTTCTGGTTCACCCTTCGCCCGATTCTCGGTGCCCTGGGCGCCTCGCTCGCTATGAGCGGCAACATCATGGGCCCGCTCCTCTTCTTCGTTGCCTGGAACGTGATTCGTCTTGCGTTCGAGTGGTACACGCAGGAGTTCGGCTACCAGCTGGGCACCTCCATCACGAAGGACCTTTCCGGCGGCCTCATGGGCAAGATCACCGAGGGCGCCTCGATTCTCGGTATGTTCGTGATCGGCTCGCTCGTTGAGCGCTGGGTCTCCATCTCGTTTGCTCCGACCGTTTCCACGGTCACGCAGTCTGAGGGTGCCTACATTGACTGGAATGCCATTGCTGATACCGCGAGCAATGGTGGCCAGGGTGTGGCAGACGCTATTCATAGCGCACTTTCCCAGTACTCGTCGCTCGGCGCCACGGGCCTCGAGGTCGATAAGGTCACGACCCTTCAGGCGAATCTCGATTCGCTCATCCCCGGCCTCGCCGCCGTGGGCGTGACGCTTCTGTGCTGCTGGCTGCTTAAGAAGAAGGTTTCCCCGATCGCCATCATCATCGGCATGTTCATTGTCGGTATCGTTGGTCATTATATCGGCCTGCTCTAAAGCAGTTTTGCGCCGGTAATGGCGCTTTGTGTGCGGGGTCGCGGACTGTGCTCGGTTTTCGAGCCGGTAGCGCGGCCCCGCGCTCTGTACGGGCATTACTTACGAGGAAGGTGACGCTATGGCGCAGTCTCTGAACACGAAACTGGACCTCACGACGCGGGGCACCATGTTCATGGGGCTGTCTAAATACGGCGACGTCATGATTGGGGATCGCGCCTTCGAGTTCTACAACGAGCGAAACCCAGAGGATTACATTCAGATTCCCTGGACCGAGGTCGACCATATCGCGGCGTCGGTTATGTTCGGCGGCCGGCTCATTCCGCGATTCGCTATCTTCACCAAGCAAAACGGTACCTTTTCGTTCTCCACGAGGAGAAATAAGCAGACCCTTCGCGCGATCCGCGAATACATCCCTGCCGACCGCCTGCTTCGTTCTCCCACGTTCTTCGGCGTCATAAAGCGCGGCATTCTGCATCTGATTCATCGCGGTTAAACAATAGGTGCCAAACCTTCAAGGTTCGATGAAAACTTTAAGGTTTGGGCGCTCCTGCGGTACACTATCGGGGATCGACAGTTTTACCCCTCGATATGATTCCGGAGGACGATGCCGTGGCAGAACTTAGGGATGATGGGGCGCATCGCTCCGCTCGCCGGGCACATGCCCGCAATGCTTCCGCTGCAGGGCAGGGTCGTCCGCAGGGTACGAGGTTCAGGACCGCTCCTCAGGCAGCTCCTTCGCGTACCGTAGGCGCACCTGCGAGGCGCATGCCCGCCCCGGCGCATGGGCGCCCGCAGGGCCGTCATGGCGTCCAACCGGCTTACCACCGCCGCTCGATCACCCAAGCTCGCCGTAAGCCCATCGTTCCCATCATCATCGTCTGCGCCGTGGCCGTAGCGCTTATTGCGGCGATCGTCCTGTTCGTCGTTCCGGCTGTTGGCCGGCTCATTTCCGGTTCGAACAAACCGGCGGTCGAGGCTGGCATCGAGGTCCAGATCAACATTCCCCAGGGCGCTTCTGGCGACCAGATCGCCTCCATTCTTTCGCAGAACCATATCATCGAGGATCCCAAGGAGTATTACGCCACGGTCAGCAGCATGCAGGCCGATGCTCTGCTAAAGCCCGGTGACTACCTCTTTACCACGCTGCAAGACCCAGAAGAAGTGGTGCAGCAGCTTATCGATGGCCCGAACGTCGAGGGCGTGACGTTGACGATTCCCGAGGGCCTTACGGTCCAACAGACCGCCGAGCGCGTGCAGGAGACGTATGGCATCTCTGCCGACGACTTCCTCGCTCAGGCGAAGGCCTCGAACTATGTTTCGGATTATCCCTTCCTCGAAGGCGCTTACAACGATTCGCTCGAGGGCTATCTCTATCCCAAGACCTATTCGTTCCAGGATGATCCCACGGCAGACGAGGTTATTCGCGCGATGCTCGATCAATTCGAGACGGAGACCGCAGGCCTCAACCTGACCGATGGTGCCAATGGGCTCACGGCGCAGCAGATCGTGACTATGGCTTCGCTCATCGAGCGCGAGAGCTCGGTGGAAAGCGAGCGCTCGACCATTGCGAGCGTCATTTATAACCGCCTCGACGAGGGCATGCCGCTCCAGATCGATGCCGCGATTGTCTATGCGCGCGGCGGCGGGTCCGGCACGGTAACCTATGATGACCTCGAGATTGATTCGCCGTACAACGTCTACCAGAACACCGGCCTCACGCCTGGGCCCATTTGCTCTCCGAGCGTTTCGTCCATTCAGGCCGCTCTCAACCCCGATGACACCAATTACCTGTATTATGTGCTTTCGAGTGCGGGCGATGGTTCGCACAAGTTCAGTGAAACCTACGACGAGTTCCAAGCGAACGTGCAGGAGTATCGGGATTCCCAATCATGAGCCTCTTTTCACCCACGCGTTATGTAGCATCTGTCGACCGTATCGACCTTGAAGAGCTTTTCGCTCAGGGCAAGCGCGCTATCTTGCTCGACCGTGATAACACGCTCGTGCCGCGCGATCGCGCGACCGCACCAGACGAGGTAGCCGCGTGGCTCGATCGAGCGAAGGCCTTGGGCTTTAGGCTCTGCATGGTTTCGAATAACTGGCATCGAGACCAAGTCATGCGCTCGGCGGGCGAGCTCGGTCTCGAGGCTATAAGCCATGCCATGAAGCCCGCTCCCTTCGCGCTCAATGCCGGGCTCAAACGAACCGGCGTCTCGAAGGATGAGGCCGTCATGGTGGGAGACCAGCTCTATACGGATGTGTGGGCAGGCAACCTTGCCGGCATCGATACGATTCTCGTGAAGCCGCAGGCAACAGCCGACCTCTGGTATACGCAGATCTTCCGCATCTTCGAGCGGCGCGCGCTTCGCAACCTTACGTGCGAGGAGTAACGGCGCATGGGAGGATCCGAAGGCGGTCGCGTCCTTGCTTCGAAGCACGGGTGCGACCATATCTTCTTCATTGGTTTTCTGGGTGCGGGCAAGTCAACGCTCGCAAGGAACCTCGGTCGCATGTTCAAGCGCCGCTATCTCGATACCGATCGTCTCGTTGAGCGCAGGGCGGGGCATTCGATCTCGTACCTATTCCGCAACGAGGGCGAAGCTTCGTTTCGAGAGCTTGAAACCAAGGTGCTTGAGTCGCTTGCGAGCGAGCGCAGCCTCTTGGTCTCGTGCGGGGGCGGTATCGTGGAAACACCGCGCAACATCGAGCTTATGCACGAGATGGGCGTGTGCGTATACCTAGACGGTGAATTCGATGATTCGCTTCGGCAGATTCGCTCGCTTGCGAGTCGTCCCGATTTCCGTTCGCGCGAGCACGCGCAGCGCCTCTACCGGCACCGTCGCCCGCTATACCGTTCGGCGGCGGATTTGACGGTGGATATTCGCGGCCGCTCATTCGAAGACGTGTCCTATATCTGTGCCGATATGCTTTTGGAGCGTGGTTTGCTGTGACGATCAAGCGTCAACTGCTCAACATCAGTCAGAAGAGCATCGATGTCCGTTCGGGATCCGGTGCGCTCGAGGAGCTTCCTCGCATCGTGTCGGGAGCGGTCGGCATGCCTAAGCGCGCCCTGCTCGTTTCAACCGACGATGCATATGCGGCTTACGGCGATGCGGTGCGCAGGGCGCTTATCGACGCCGGTTTCTCGACGGAGGAATGCGTGTTCCCGCGCGAGACGGATCCTGCCACGCTCTCGAGCGCTACCGAGGTGCTCGCTGGATGTGCTCGTGCCGCTCTTACCGCCGACGACCTCATGCTCGCTCTCGGCGATGCGAAGCTTTGCTCTTCGGCGCTTCTCGCCGCGCAGCTTTGGTGCGGGGGCGTTCCATGCACCCTGATCCCCACCACCCTCGACGCGATGGTCACGCTGCCCACCG
>NZ_CEWCAA010000077.1:0-6704 GCF_982429025.1 Enorma sp. | reverse complement strand
TGCGTCTCCCGTTCCCGGCGCCTACGGAGGAGCGCCGTCGTGAGCTCGTGAAGGAGTGCCGTGAGCTCGCCGAGCAGGCGCGCGTTTCTATCCGTAACATCCGCCGCGACGAGAACGGCAAGATCGAGCGGAACGAAGAGCTTTCCGAGGATGACGTCCGTCGCGAGCAGGCTAAGGTGCAGAAGCACACCGATGCCTATATCAAGAAGATCGATGAGATGCTGAAGGCTAAAGAAGCCGAGGTCATGGAGATTTAGCGTGCAGAACGTGGATTACGACGACTCAACGTTTGAAACTTTCTTCGCGAACCCGCCGGCGGGGCTTGAGCTCGACGCGCTCGATCGCACGCGCATTCCCCGCCATATCTCCTGCATCATGGACGGCAACGGCCGCTGGGCCACCTCGCGTGGCCTTGGCCGCGGCGAAGGCCACAAGGCCGGTATCGTCTCGCTGCGCGAGATCATCACGGCTTGCGTGCGCTTGGGAGTTGAGGTGCTCTCCGCCTATGCGTTCTCCACGGAGAACTGGAAGCGCCCCAAGCAGGAAGTGAACCTGCTCATGCACCTGTTCGCGCAGACGTTCGTTGATGAACTGCCGTTACTCAAACGCGAAAACGTTCGCGTGGTCTTCCTGGGCGATATCTCCGCCCTCCCCAAGCGCACCCGCCAGGTTTTCGAATACGGCCTTAAGGAGACGTCCGAGCACACCGGCATGGTCCTCGCGCTCGCGGTGAACTATGGCGCGCGTGCCGAGCTCACGCGGGCGGCCCGGCTCCTCGCTGAGGATGTTGCCGCCGGACGCCTCGACCCGAGCCGGATCGACGAAGCCGCTGTTGCGGGCAAGCTCTATACCGCCGGGCTTCCCGATCCAGAACTCATCATCCGCACGTCAGGAGAACTGCGCCTCTCGAACTACCTCCTTTGGCAGGCCGCCTATTCCGAGTTCTACATCACGCGCACGTATTGGCCCGACTTCAACCGATGGGAGCTGCTCGATGCTGTCCTATCCTTCCAGGGCCGCGACCGCAGGTTCGGCGGCATCCATGAGAAGGAGGCGTAGCGTGAGCAACCGTCCTTCCTCCTCCGCTCCTGCCGAGCAGGAGGGTGCGCAAGCATCTCCCGCGTTCACCGGCCTTGTGACGCGCGTTATCTCCGGCTTGGTATACGTCGGCCTGTTTATCGGCAGCATCCTCTTTGGATCCATATCAACTGCTGTCTTTGTTGCGCTCATCAGCGTTCTTTCAAGTCATGAGTTCTTCCAGATGGTTAAACGCGACGGCAAGATCCCCAACGAGCTTTTGGGCGATGTCGCGGCATTCCTGTTTCCCATCGCCGCGCTCGGTGAGTCCACGTATCTGTCGGCGTTGATCTTCTTGCTCATCCTGGCCGTGGGGCTCTGGTACGTCTATTCCCCGCGTACCCGCATTGCCGATGTCGCGGCGACGCTCATGGGGCCGCTGTATACCGGTTTCATGCTATCTGCCATCGTGTTGCTCCGCGACGCCGTTCCGGGCTTTCCGGGAGCGCTCCTCACGGTCGGGGTCTGTGCATCGCTCTGGGTTTCAGACTCCTTTGCCTACCTTGTCGGCCGCGCAATCGGGCGTCATAAGATGGCTCCGCGCATCAGCCCCAACAAAACCTGGGAGGGTTTCGTCGGCGGTATTGCAGGGTCTATCATCGTATGGCTCATCTTGTTCGCCACGGGCTTCTACCGCCTCAATATCTTCTTCGCGCTTGGATGCGGCATCGCCGTTGCCATCCTTGGCGTGTTCGGCGACCTCATAGAATCCCGCCTCAAGCGCGGTGTGGGAGTCAAAGACTCCGGCAACCTAATACCCGGTCACGGCGGCATGCTCGACCGCTGCGATTCCCTCATCTTTGGATGCATAACGGCAGAACTGATCCTCGTTATCGGAGGTGTGCTGTAATGCCTCAACCCGACGATTCCAAGCTTCGTGTAGCGATTCTTGGATGTACTGGTTCAATCGGTCGCCAGGCTCTCGATGTTTGCGCGCAACACTCAGATCTTCTTGAGGTCGTCGCCCTCTCAGCGCATGGCAAGACGAAAGAGCTCGTAGACGCTGCTCGTACACATCATGTGGCTTGTGTTGCCGTGACCGATTCCTCACATGCAACGGATCCCATCTTGGCTGAACTTCCCAAGGGAACCGAGCTTCTGTTCGGCGCGGATGCTCTTGCTCGCATCGTTGTTCGCGACGATGTGGATTGCGTGCTCAATGCCGTTGTCGGCGCTGCTGGCCTTACGGCGAGCTATGAGACGCTACGCTCCGGAAAGCGTCTCGCACTCGCCAACAAGGAATCGCTCGTGGTGGGCGGCGACGTGCTCATGCCGCTTGCGCGGCCAGGCCAGATGCTTCCCGTTGACTCTGAGCATAGCGCGATTTTCCAATGCTTGGTGGGGGAGGAGCGCAACCCCATCCACGCCATTTGGCTCACCTGCTCGGGTGGACCGTTCTACGGTCGCACGCACGACGAGCTCGCAGGTATAACGGCCGCCGACGCGCTTCGTCATCCGACCTGGTCGATGGGTCCGAAGATTACCATCGACTCTGCCACGCTGATGAACAAGGGCCTTGAGCGCATCGAGGCGATGCACCTCTTTGGCGTACCCATGGAACAGATCACCGTGCTTATACAGCGCGAATCGAAGATCCACTCGATGGTGGAATACGAGGATGGTTCGGTTATCGCCCAACTCGGCGCGTCCGACATGCGAATTCCCATTCAGTATGCCTTCTCGTACCCCAACCGCTGGGATGCGCCATGCAGCCGAGTCGACTTCCGCGAGATCGCCTCACTCTCCTTCGGCGCACCGGATATGGAGACCTTCCGATGCCTCGCCCTCGCCGAGCGCGCCGGTATCGAAGGGGGTACGTATCCATGCGTGCTCAACGCTGCAAACGAAGTCGCCGTGCATGCGTTCCTTAACGACGAGTGCTCGTTCACCGACATCGCCTGCCTTGTTGAGCGCGCGCTCGACGCGCATGTGCGCGAAGAGGCCGAGTCGATTGAGCAGCTTCGTGATGTAGATGCATGGGCGCGCTCCTTTACTGCCCATGCGCTCAAAGCGCTTGCCCGCTCATAGGAAAGCGAGGACATGGATACACTCGTTCAGGTGGTAACCACCGCGTTCTGGGGCCTTTTGCTGCTCTCTGCACTCGTATTTCTTCACGAGGGCGGGCATTTTCTTGCCGCCCGAGCGTGCGGAGTCCGCGTTACAGAATACTTCCTGGGTCTGCCGTGCCGTTTTAATTTGAGTTATACCTCGAAGCGCATAGGCACGAAGTTCGGTATCACGCCGATCCTGCTCGGAGGCTACGCGATGATCTGCGGCATGGACCCTACGTCCAGCCCTATGGCTCCTGCCGTGCTTACGTTTGTGCATCGTCGTGGTACTGCGACGCTTAGCGACATCGCCCGGGAACTCGATTGCTCCGAAGACGAGGCGCTCGAGGCATGCATGCAGCTCATGGAATGGGGTTCTATCGCGCCTGCACGCGACACCGCATCAGAAGACTCGAATCTCGATGACTCGTATCCCTCGGCCTTCGCCGCGGTTTCGCGCGACGCGAAGGGTGCGACGATATTTGATGGACGGCGCTTCGACCGCGCTCATGCCACGCGTGAGGGAGAGCCCTGGCAGCCTCCGATGGACGAGAACGCCTTCTTTGAGCTCGAAAAATCCCGCACGTATAGTGGGAAAGGTTTCTGGCCGCGGGCCTTCATGCTCGTCGCCGGCATCCTCGTGAACCTTATCACAGGGCTTTTGCTGCTCATGAGCATCTATTCGCTCGTGGGCGTCGAGGTCACCGTCGACGAGAACATCGTCGGATCCGTTGAGGTTGGCTCCGCCGCAGAGTCCGCCGGCCTTATGCCCGGCGACGAAATCATATCTATCGACGGCGTCGAAACGCAGACCTGGACCGATGTCTACAACGCAATTCAGGGCGCTGCGGGCACCGGCTCTTTTGAGATAACCTTCATTCAAAACGATGCCCAGCATTCTGCTACGGTCGAGCTCGAAGATGGGGAGATGCTTGGCATCGGCATCCCCACCCAGGTCGTACGGCTCAATCCGGTTGATTCCGCGCGCCTCTCGATAAGCTACGTGGTGGAAACCGCGCGCTCCATCCTCGACCTCTTTAACCCGCAGCACACGATGGAGATGCTCGAAAACACAACCTCGATCGTTGGCATATCCGTCATGTCGGCCCAAGCCGCAGCGCAAGGCCCCACGACATTCCTCATGCTCGCCGCCCTGATATCGTTCTCGCTCGGCTTGATGAATCTCTTGCCCATTCCACCGCTCGATGGCGGCAAGCTCATCATCGAGATCATCCAGGCGGTCACGAGGCGTGAGGTTCCCCTGAACGTGCAGTCCGCGATCTCTTATGTGGGCGTCGCTTTGTTCCTCGCGCTCTTCGTCTTCGTCCTTCGCAACGACATCATTCGGTTCATTCTGTAGCAGGGAGGCTTCGAGTATGCCTACGTCGCTTCCGCGTGAGCTTACGCGCCCGGTCATGGTCGGATCGGTGCAGATTGGTGGGGGAGCGCCTGTGGTCGTCCAGTCGATGACCTGTACGCCCACCTCAGATACCGAGGCCACGCTCAACCAGATTCGCGCACTCGCCGACGGGGGCTGCGACGTCGTTCGCGTCACGCTTCCCAACCGTGCCGCCATCGACAGCTTCAAAGCGATATGCGATGCCTCTCCGGTTCCCATCATCGCCGACATCCATTTCGATTATCGCCTCGCCATCGCCGCGATTGACGCCGGCGCGGCGAAGCTGAGAATCAACCCCGGTAATATCGGTTCCTGGGAAAAGGTTGATGCTGTCATCGATGCCGCAGGTGCTGCCGGGGCAGCCATTCGCATCGGCGTGAACGCCGGATCGCTAGAAGAGGACCTTGCATCTCGCGACGACCTCACGCAGCCCGAGAAACTCGTTGCCTCGTCGCTCCGCTTTGTCGAGCATTTCGAGGCGCGCGGCTTCAAAGACATCGTGCTCTCTGCTAAGGCCCATAGCGTGCCAACGACGATTGAGACCTATCGGGCGCTCTCTCGTGAGCTTCCTCATATTCCGCTTCACATTGGAGTCACTGAGGCGGGAACCGTTCAGCAGGGCACCATAAAGAGCGCCGTGGGGCTCGGCGTGCTTCTTGCTGAAGGCATCGGCGACACCCTTCGCGTCTCGCTGACAGCCGATCCAACCGAGGAGCCGCCGGTAGCCTGGGGCATTCTGCAGTGCCTCGGCATTCGTCGACGCGGGCCTGAGCTCGTTTCCTGCCCAACCTGCGGCAGAACCCAGGTTGACCTCATCCCCATTGCCCAAGAGGTTGAGAAGCGCCTCCGCACGTGCGAGAAGCCCATTTCAGTCGCTGTGATGGGCTGCGTGGTGAACGGTCCCGGTGAGGCATCCGATGCGGATGTCGGCGTAGCATGTGGAAAGGGGAGCGCCCTGCTCTTCAAGCATGGAAAACCAGTGCGCAAGATTCCCGAGAGCCAGATTGTTGACGCGCTCATGGAGGAAATCGAGAAGCTGTAAGGAACGTTGCTACCCGGGCGGCCTCGGGATGTTTCTTCTTCGCTGGTCCTCGGATTTCAGCTTTCGCTGAAATCCTGTGGAAGCGCTCAGAAGAAATATCCCGAGGCCGCCCCGCTTTCTCTACTCACCTTTCCCCCTCACCCCCTCTATAGAAATATATAATCTACCTACATGAAGCACGTAGCGGCTATGCGCTTTCTACCTACGCGAGAGCAGCGCGCATTGAGGGCTATGAGATTGAGTTGTTGCCTATCCCCGTCTCAGGGCGGGATTATCTCTGAGCGATTCCGCAGCAATTCAGCTCTGCTGAATTGTGAGGACCAGCGAAGAGATAATCCCGCCCTGAGACGGACCCATGTAGCAGTAACAACTCCGTGGTATCATCAACCGGTCAACAACTTGCTCGTAGAAGGAGATGGCATGTCACGCACCCGTGTCGCCAAGATGTCAAAGCTCTATGCCCCCACGCTCAAGGAGGATCCTGCCGAGGCCGAGCTTGCAAGCCATAAGCTCATGCTCCGCGCGGGCATGATTCGCAAGGTCGCTTCGGGTCTCTATAGCTATCTGCCGCTCGCGTGGCGCTCGATCCGCAAGATCGAGGATATCTGCCGTGACGAGATGGACGCCATCGGTGCCCAGGAGATGCTTGTCCCCATTCTTACCCCAGCGGAGCTCTGGGAGGAATCCGGCCGCATCGGTGCATACGGCCCCGAGCTCATGCGTCTCGAAGACCGCCACGATCGCACGTTCTGCCTTGGTCCCACCCATGAGGAGACGTTCACGGACCTCGTGCGCAACGAGCTCAAGAGCTATAAGCAGCTTCCCGTGACCCTTTATCAGATTCAGGACAAGTTCCGCGACGAGCTGCGTCCGCGCTTCGGCCTCATGCGCGGGCGCGAGTTCATCATGAAAGATGCCTACAGCTTCTCCGCCACCCAGGAATCGCTTCAGGAGGTCTATGAGGATATGAAGGGAGCCTACGCCCGTTACTGCGAGCGCTGCGGGCTCAAGGCGCTGCCTGTAGCGGCAGATTCCGGAGAGATCGGCGGAGACTCCTCCATCGAGTACATGGCACTTGCCGACGCCGGCGAGGCCTCGCTCGTCTGGTGTGACTGTGGCTTCGCGGCCGACGATGAGG
>NZ_CEWCAA010000076.1:0-6776 GCF_982429025.1 Enorma sp. | reverse complement strand
TCTCAAACGCGATGGACTGAACGCCCTCGACGATCTCGCGGGGGTTCACGCCCTTGTCGAGGCAGATCTGCTCGGCTTCCTCGAGGGAGGAGATGCCGTTCTCAGCGAGGCACGCATTGATCTTCTCGATGCGGCGCTCGTAACCTTCGAAATTCACAGCCATGGTACTTTCCCTCCCTTTCTTCTACTCGTGAACCGGGAACACGTTCTCGACGGTATGGGTCTCTTCGTCGGTGCGCGGATCGATGTACTTCGCCGCGGCCTCCCACTGGCCATAGTGGCCCATGGCACCGGCAACGGCCTCCTCGGGGGACTTGCCGTTCTTGAGGGCATCGGTGAACTTGCCGAGGTTCAGGAACTCGAACGCGATGACTTCGTTCTTGTCGTTGAGCGCCATGCGGGTCACATAGCCCTGAGCGAGCTCGAGGTAACGAGCGCCCTTGGCCTTGGTGCCGAACATGGTGCCAACCTGGGAGCGCAGGCCCTTGCCGAGGTCGTCGAGGGAAGCGCCCACGGGCAGGCCGCCCTCGGAGAACGCGGTCTGGCTGCGGCCGTACACGATCTGGAGGAAGATCTCGCGCATGGCAACGTTGATGGCGTCGCAGACGAGGTCGGTGTTCAGGGCCTCAAGGATGGTCTTGCCGGGAAGGATCTCGGAGGCCATGGCCGCGGAATGGGTCATGCCCGAGCAGCCGAGGGTCTCAACGAGGCACTCCTCGATGATGCCGTCCTTGACGTTGAGGGTGAGCTTGCACGCACCCTGCTGCGGGGCGCACCAGCCCACACCGTGCGTGAGGCCCGAGATGTCGGAGATCTCCTTGGCCTGAACCCACTTGCCCTCCTCGGGGATGGGCGCGGGGCCGTGGTATGCGCCCTTGGCGACGGGGCACATGTTCTCCACTTCTGCTGTGTACTGCATGCCTCTCCTCTCTGTTGTGCTTGAACTCGGCTGACCATGGCGAAATGGCCAACCGAAGCTGACATGCACGTCTATTTTAGCGCGTCTTGTCCAGAGTGAAATCGGCGAGCGGCGCATTTTTCTGCTGAGTTGCCCGCGTGGAAGGTTGCCCGATGGGTCAAGCGAGTGAATGAATCGGAATCACCCGGTGCTGGCGATTCACTCAGGACGAATCGGAATCACCCGGTGCTGGCGATTCAATCAGGATGAATCGGAATCACCCGGTGTTGGCGATTCACGGCGGCGAAGGCGCCAGACGAGATAGGTGAGCAGAACCCCCGTAGCGGCACCGCAGCAATCAAGGAGCACGTCCGTTACCTGACCAGAGCGCCCGGCCACGAAGAGCTGAATGGTCTCGTCGATCGAGGGAACGAGCACCAGTGCGAGGCAGATGGCGGCAAGGCGCATGTGCTCGGCAGCGTGCTCCGGATCGAATGCATGCGCCACGAGAACGCCCAGGACAGCGTACTCAGTAAAATGAGCGGTCTTGCGCACGAGGAAATTCGTCACCCAATCGCTTGGCAAGCGCAAGGCATCGAGCGCACCGCGCACCGCCTCTACCACCGACAGGCTCAGCGAGCCGCTGCCAGAACCAGGCACGAGGGAATTTCCCCAGATGATGAGGACCATGATGATTGCAGCGAATAGCCACGGCTTAGAGAGGCGCAAGGCCTATGCCTCCGCCTGGAGACGCGGCATGGAAGCCGTTCCGCCCTGGATCACGCGCAGGTACTCGCGGCTCGAGCGCCGCACGCTCGAGGAGGGAACCTGGCCGAGCTCCTCTTCGATGAGGCTGTTCACATGCTGGTGCATCTCGTTGGCGCGTCGGCCCTCGGCCACGGCCGCGGCGCGGGCCGCATCTGCCGGCGCGGCTGCCGGACGCATGTGACGGCCCACATACGGAACCGCCTGGAGCTCGGTGCCCTTGCTACCGGATGTGCCCTCGGCAAGGATGTCGAGTGCAGACGCCCAGATATCCTCGCGCCCTGCATAGCCCGCAGCTGCATTATCCGTTGCAACGGCTGCGTTCCCCGTAGCCGCGACAGCGCGCGAAACGGTGCCGGCCGGCTGCGCGCCTGCGGAGACGACCGGGTAGGCAAGCTGGCCCGCGCGCGCGGAGCGCACCACCCGTTCGCTTGCCGTGCGAAGGCTCTCCCCGTCGATTTCGTCGAGGGAGGCAAGCGCCGCGCGCTGGGCCGCCTCGGTATCGAGTTCGTCCCTATCCCCCACCGACGCTGTCTGAGACGCAGGCACCGGGCTCTCGAGCACGGTTGTCGCGCTGGGGGCGGCGGGTTGAGCCACTGCGGTGGCAGGCTGCTGGTGCATCGAGGCGACGGCACTCGCAGCCGCCCATGCCGGCGCCTGGCCGGTGGGTTGAGTCGACGATGCCGATGCATCCTGGGCCGCCTTCGTCTCGCGCTGAAGCTCCTCGAAGGCGATTTGGTAAATATCCTTGGAGGTAGCGGCATCGCAGCTGATGGGCGAGTCCTCGGACAGCATGGAATCGATATCTGCCCAGGCATCAGCCTCAGACATGGCATCTTGGGCGCGAGCGATCACCGGAACATCCTTGGGCACGCGCCGGGTGCCGAAGAAACGCTCAAGATCATCTTGCTCGCGCTGCTCGAACGCTGTGGAGGAGTAGGAAGAGGCGCTGGGCGACGAGCCCTCGGCGTCACCCTCCTCCATAATGGCATGACGACGCCCCACGGCGGACACGGCAGAGAGGATGCCGACGCCCGCGAGCGCGCCCATCGTGAAGGGAAGGGCGAGCGAGGTCACCGAGCTGTTCGCATCCGGAAACGGCATGGTCGCAACATAGGCGGCAACCGGAACGGCGAATACGAACCCGCAGGAAAGACCTGCGTAGACCGCACGTGAAGTTGAACCAGAAGCTGCCATGGGCACTCCTTCATCTCTCGCTAGCTCGATTGCCAGCACCTACCAGCTATGGCTCGCTTGCGAAAAAATGATGACGGGGTTGCCGGGACACGAACTGGGTCCCAAAAACAACGGAAGGTGGTACGGTTCATCTGCATTTTTCCGTCGCGATAGCTACTCACTATTATGCGAGAACCCCCCATAGAATGCAAGGGAAGCCGCCAGGGGCGTGTATGTTTCGCGTTAACGGCAGGATTCGACCGGCAGACGCGCGCGGGCTCAACGGCAGGATGAAGAGACGCGCGGTGCAAAGGACCCATGAAGCGGCAGCTGCATCCTGCAAGCACCGCTTGAGAAGCCTCGCTTTGGGGAACAAGCAAGGAAAACGCAACCCGTGGATTGGAGCCGCCATGTCTCGCATCGCCATCGTCACCGGAGCATCGTCTGGCCTCGGCCGAGAATTCGTGAAGCTCATCGATGGCGGGGCGGCCGGCTCGATCGACGAGATCTGGGCCATTGCCCGCCGCGCCGACCGCCTCGACGCCCTCGTGCGCACCTGCAAAACCGCCGTGCGGCCCTTCTGCCTCGACCTCACCGACCCCGTTTCGTACGACGTGATCGAGGCCTCGCTCGCCGAGACGCCCGGCACGCAGGTGGCCCTGCTCATCAACAACGCGGGCGCGGGCACCTTCGGCCCGTTCGCCAAGCTCTCGCGCGACGAGGTCGCCGACCAGGTCAACCTGCTCATGCGCGCGCCGGTAGAGCTCACCTACCGCGCGCTCCCCTCTATGGGGCGCGGGGCGCGCATCATCAACGTGGCAAGCGTGGCTGCGTTCATCCCCCAGCCCGACCTTACGCTCTACAGCTCGGCCAAGCGCTTCATGCTCGACTTCACGCGCGCCCTCGATGCCGAACTCGGCCCGGTCGACATCCACGCGACGGCGGTCTGCCCCAAGTACATGCGGACCGAATTCTTCAACGAACCAGGCGACGTGCGCGCTATGCAGCAGATGAGTATCGTCGGTTACGAACGGGTAACGGATGTCGCACGCTCGGCACTCGCCGCGGCGCGCGCAGGCAAGAGCCTCTGCATTCCCTCGATCGACATGAAGGCGCTCTACGCGCTCACCCGCGTTCTCCCCTACAAGGCAGTCATCGCCGCGGAGCGCGCACTCGGCGTCATCTAGCGCCCGACCCCAGAGTGATAAAACGAACCCGGTTCGTTTTATCACTTCCGCGAAAATGAGAAAATGAACCGGGTTCGATTTATCAGCCTGGGTAGCGACACACCCGTGCCGGCCACCCTAGTGCCACATGCCCTTGCGCTTGAAGATCCACGCCGCGATAAGGCAAGCGACAGCTGCCAACAGCGTCGGAAACGCCCAGTTATCGAACAGCGGCACGCCCTCGAAAGGCAGGCCTACATTCATGCCGTAGAAGCCGAACACGATGTTGGGGATAGCCATCACGATCGTGATAACCGAGAGCACCTTCATCACGATGTTCAGATTGTTGGAGATGATGCTCGCAAACGCGTCCATCGTTCCCGACAGCGTGTTGGAATAGATGTTGCACATCTCGATTGCCTGATGGATCTCGACGAGCACGTCTTCGAGTAGGTCCTGGTCGTCCTCGTACAGCGGGATGATGCGCCCGTGCATGATCTTGTTGAGCGTCACCTCGTCCGATTTGAGCGAAGTCGAGAAATAGACGAGCGATTTCTCGAGGTCGAGCATCTGGATGAGCTCCTCGTTCCGCACCGAAGCATGGAGCTTCTCTTCCGTGGCAGACGAAAGGCGGTCGATGCGCCTCAGGTAAACGAGGTAGAGCTGGCTGATGCGCAGAAGGATCTGCAGCAGGAAGCGCGTGCGGAACCGCGTGTCGACGCCGCGCACGCGGCCGGCGGCCATGTCGCGCGTGATGGGGTTGTCGTAAAGGCCCAGAGTCACGAACAGGCTCTTCTCCGGGATGAACACCATCGAGAGGGGCATCGTGTCGTATTGGCGCGCATCGGGAGCTCCCTCTTCACCTGGAGCGACCGGGTAGTCGACGATGACGAAGGTCTGATTCACATCTTCGTCGTAATCGATGCGCGAGGTCTCCTCGTCGTCGAGGGCCGAGCGAACGAACTCCGGCAGCACGCCGAGCTCCTCCTCCAACCAGGTGCGTTCTTCTGGCGTGGGGGCGATTGCATTGACCCAGCAGCCCGATTCGGGCGCCTCGATTCTTTCGATGGAACCGGCCGTTGCCGTCTTGTAGCACTCGATCATCGCATACCGCCTTTCGCACGTAGGTGGATTGGGGTGGGGCTACGCCGCCGAATAGCAATGCGCGGCAAGCCCCCGGTGCACGATACCTCATGACGAGGCGCCCGCAGCGCGAAAGCTGCAGACGCCTCGCAAAAACTTGAAAACCCTTACTCCCGCTTTACCATCCGAACATGATAAAACGAACCGGGTTCGTTTTATCACTTTTAGAACTCGCCGTGATCCTGGGCGCGCTTGGCCGAGCGGATGAGGAACTCCTCGTTCGTGTTCGTCTGCTTAAGGCCCTTGATGAAGGCCGAAGCGCAGCGCTCGGTGTCGGACATGTTGGCAAGCACGCGGCGGATGCCCCACACGAAGGGCCGCATCTGCGGATCGATGAGCAGGTCCTCGTTGCGCGTACCCGAAGCGACCGGGTCGATGGCCGGGAAGATGCGGCGGTCGGCAAGGTCGCGATCGAGCTTGAGCTCCATATTGCCCGTGCCCTTGAACTCCTCGAAGATCACCTCGTCCATCTTGGAGCCGGTGTCGATGAGGGCGGAGGCGAGAATGGTGAGCGAGCCGCCGTTCTCGATGTTCCGCGCAGCGCCCAAGAAGCGCTTGGGCGGGTAGAGCGCCGCGGAATCGACGCCGCCCGAGAGAATGCGGCCCGAAGCCGGCGCTGCCAGATTGTAAGCGCGTGCGAGACGTGTGATGGAGTCGAGCACCACCACGACGTCTCCGCCCATCTCCACGATGCGCTTGGCTCGCTCGATCACGAGCTCGGATACGCGGGTGTGGTTGTCGGCGGGCATATCGAAGGTGGAGGCCACCACATCGCCCTTGATGGAGCGCTGCATATCGGTAACTTCCTCGGGGCGCTCGTCCACCAAAAGGCAGATCAGGTGCACCTCGGGATTGTTCGCCGCGATAGATTGGCAGATCTTCTTCAGGATGGTGGTCTTGCCCGCCTTGGGCGGCGAGACGATGAGGCCGCGCTGGCCCTTGCCGATGGGGCTCACGATGTCGATGGCGCGACCGGTGATGGAATCCTTACCATGCTCCATCTTGAGCTGCTCATTGGGGTAGATGGGCGTAAGGTCGCTGAACTTGGGGCGCTTGCGCGCTTCCCCGGGATCGAGCCCGTTCACCGACTTGATCTTCGACAGGCCGGGGAACTTGTCGCCGGGGCGCGAGGGGCGAAGCGTTCCCTCGATAAGGTCGCCGGCGCGCAGGCGGGCAGCGCGGATGAGGTTCGCCGGAACGAATGCGTCGTCGCGGCTGGGCATGTAGCCGTGGGCGCGGATATGGCCGAAGCCCTCGTGCGAGATATCGAGAATGCCGGTAATCTCGCGGAAGCCCTCTGCACGGGCATTGGCCACGTAGACTTCCTCAACAAGCTCGGCCTTCTTCTTGCCTGTGATGTCGAGATCCAGCTCGCGCGCTTTCTCGCGGAGCTCGGCGACCTTCATGGCCGCAAGGTCTTCGCGCGAGAGGCTTGGCTCGACGGGCGCGTTGCGGTTATTGCGTGCTTTGCGATTCTGCTGACGGTTGCGTCGATCGTTGCGCTGGTCGTTTCGCTGGTCAGCGGCGCGGTCGTTTCGCTGGGCGTGCGTGCGATGCGCGCCCTGGTCGCGCTTTCCACGCGCCGCCTTGCCCTCCTCAGCGACATCCGGAGCATCGGCACTTTGGGG
>NZ_CEWCAA010000075.1:0-6814 GCF_982429025.1 Enorma sp. | reverse complement strand
TCTCCGCATGGCCCGCCGCGGCGGGGTGCTCTTGTCAAACCGCGGCGGGCCATGCGGAGAGATGCGTTTACAGCGATGGGGGTGCATACTTTATACTTGCACGAAGAGACTTGAGGATGGAGCGGTGGGCGCGTTCGCACGCCCTGGCTCCGCGGTAGCGTGTGCCGTAGTGAGAGCATGGGGGAAATCGTGGAATTCTGGTTCGTCGTGTCGCAGATCGTCGCAATCTCGGTGCCCATCGCATTGGGATGGTGCCTGCACAAGCTCGGTGTGCTCGACGACCAGTTCGATGCCGGCCTTTCCCGTCTTGTGCTCAACGTCTCGCTTCCGTGCTCGATCGTCGCGTCCATCGATGGCAACGCCAATCTGCCCGGCGCCGGAGCGTTGGTCGGTTTGATGGCGGCGACCGCGGTCGTCTACATCGTGGGACTTGCCGTCGCGTTCGCGCTCGCCGCCTTCACGCGCGCGCCGCGCGGCGAGGCGCCCTCATACCGGTTCGCCATCGCTTTTGGAAATTGCGGATTCGTTGGGTTGCCGGTCATCTCGGCGATTCTTGGGAACGAGGCCCTGCTCTACGTTGCCATCTCGCTCATCCCGGCGAATATTGCCATGTTCGGCATCGGCCCAGCGCTCTTTTCCCAGGGTGCAGACGAGGGGAGCAGCGGCGCCGGTTCACTGGCGGCCCGTAGCGCCCCCTCGCCGGCGCGTCGGCTGCGCACCATGCTCGCCTCCTTGAAGACTCCGACGTTTTTCGCCAGCCTGCTCGTGCTCGTGCTGGCGCTTCTCGGCATCACGGACCTCGGTGTCGCGGGCGATTCGATCGGCATCATCGGGCAGGCCGCCACGCCGCTCGCGCTGCTCGTGACCGGCTCCTCTATCGCGCGGTACCGTCCGCTCGAGATGGTCGGCAACCCGCGCGCCTATATTGCCGCTGCGGGAAGGTTGCTGATCGTTCCCGCCCTAAGCTTCGCGGCGCTCCTGCTCTTTCCGCTCGAGCCGTTTCTGCGGGCTGTGATCGTGCTGGACAACGCTATGCCCGTCGCCACGGCGGGCGTCTTGTTCTGCCTGCAGGCGGGCGGAGACGCCAAACCCATGGCCCAAGCGACCTTTTTGAGCGTGGTCGGCTCCGTCCTGACGATTCCCGCCGTGACGATGCTCGTCGGAGCCTCGTGACGCCTTCGGTATAGCAATCAATCGAACTGTGCTCCGGTGCAGCAGCGCCTCGTTTCGCCGCGGGCTCTGATGCGACGTGTCCCGTCCGGCTGTGCCGCGGTGCGGCTGCGGGGCCTGGTTCGCGGTGTCCCGTCCGGCTGTGCCGCGGTGCGCCCGCGGGCTGCGAGCGGAGCGCCTGCAGCCCGTGTTTTTCGGCAGCTCGCCGCTCTGCTTCTCCCGTTCTGCTAGCAGAGGTCGAGGTGGTAGTAGTGTCCGAGCGCGTCGGCGGCAAGGATGGCGTCGCAGACCATCTGCGGCGTCACCGCAAAGGGCATGTTGCCCATGGTGTCCGTGGGCGCGCAGGCGCTTTCCGCCACCGCCATGATCCGCTCGCGCGAGATGTCCTCGACGCCCAGGTCTTCGAGCGTGGTGGGAAGTCCTACCTCCATGCAGAAGCCGAGCACCTCCTCGAGCTTCTCGGTCGGGGCATTCTCGAGCACGAGCTGCACGATCGTGCCGAACGCGACCTTTTCTCCGTGATAGCGGGCATGGGTTTCGGGCAGCTGCGTCATGCCGTTGTGGATGGCATGCGCCGCAGCGAGGCCGCAGCTCTCGAAGCCGATGCCCGAGAGCAGCGTGTTCGCCTCGATAACGCGTTCGACGGCAGGGGTGGTGCAGCCTGCTTCGAGTGCGACCTTGGCCTTCACGCCGTCTGCCATGAGCGTGTCGAAGCAGAGCTTGGCCAGAGCGAGCGCGGCGCTCGTCGCCTTGCCGCCGGCGCAGGTATCGGCCTCGCTCTCAACGCAGGCGCGCGCCTCGAAGTACGTGGCGAGCGCGTCGCCCATGCCGGAAACCGTGAGACGGACCGGCGAGGCAGCGATCACCGTCGTATCCATGAGCACGATATCGGGGTTGGCAGGCAGGAAGAGGTAGCGATCGAAGACGCCGTCTTCCGTGTAGATGACCGAGAGCGCGCTGCACGGCGCGTCGGAGGAGGCGATGGTGGGGCAGACCACCACCGGGACGCCGAGCTTGTACGCTACGGCCTTGGCGGTGTCGAGCACCTTGCCGCCGCCCACGCCCACGATGACATCGGCCCCGGCGGCCTTGGCGGCCTGCGCGATGCGGTCGATCTCGGTGTCCGAGCACTCTCCGCCGAACGATTCGAAGGTGATTGTGGCGCTCGAGTGCTCAAAGCCGCCCTCGATCTTCGCGCCGGCGCGCTCGATGCCCGTGCTCGTGGCGATCGCGAGCGCAGCCTGGCCCAGTGGTTCGATGTGGCTCGCGAGCTCGGCAAGAGCGTCGGGACCTTGGATATACTTGCTTGGGCTGTTGAAGATGCGTGCCATGGAAATCCTCTCTCGCAATGCGCGCCCCATGCGCGCTGTCCAGCTTGTACCCGCGCGCTCCCGCTGCCACACATCGACGTTGTCTGCGCATCCGTCAAACACAACATCTTGGTCAAGAGGTGCCAGCTGCCGTTCACCGAATCGTGGGTGCTGCAACTTGTGGAGCGGCATCCACGAATGGTTGATGGGGCTCGCGAGCGCAACCGCAGGTGGGGGAGTTGGGCGAATTTGTGACCCCCGTTCCTGTGTTCGCCGTGGGTAATGCGCCTGAAAATAAGCCATTTATGCTGACCTGCATAAACACAATATGTAGTATGCCATCTACAAAACTCCACACGATGTAGTGAGAAAACCTGACGTAAGATAGGTAGCGCTCATCACCAGAAAGGTTTCTCATGAAGATCATCAAGCGCAGCGGCGTCGAAGTCGCTTTCGATATCACCAAGATCGAGAACGCCATCCGTGCAGCCAACAAGGACGTGCAGGAATCCGACCGCCTCACCGAGCGCCAGGTCGTCTATGCGTCGCAGAACGTGGCGGAGGCGTGCGAGAACGCCGGGCACACGGTCGCCGTCGAAGAGATCCAGGATATGGTCGAAGACGAGCTCATGAAGCTCGATAAGTTCGAGGTCGCCCGCAAGTACATCATCTACCGCTACGTGCAGGGTTTGAAGCGCACCAAGAACACCACCGACGACAAGATCCTCTCGCTTATCGAATGCAACAACGAAGAGGTCAAGCAGGAGAACTCCAACAAGAACCCCACGGTGAACTCCGTGCAGCGCGATTACATGGCGGGCGAGGTGTCCAAGGACCTCACCCAGCGCGTGCTGCTGCCGCAGGACGTGGTGCAGGCGCACAACGAGGGCCTCATCCACTTCCATGATTCGGACTATTTCGCCCAGCACATGCACAACTGCGATCTCGTGAACCTCGAGGACATGCTGCAGAACGGCACCGTCATCTCCGGCACGCTCATCGAGCGCCCGCATAGCTTCTCGACGGCCTGCAACATCGCCACGCAGATCATCGCGCAGGTGGCGAGCTGCCAGTACGGTGGCCAGTCCATCTCGCTCACGCACCTCGCGCCGTTCGTCGAGGTGAGCCGTCAGAAGATTCGCCGTCAGGTGGAGGCGGAGCTCGCGGAGCTCGGCGTCGATGCCAGCGAGGACAAGGTCTCGCAGGTGGTCGAAGAGCGCCTGCGAGACGAGATCCGCCGCGGCGTGCAGACCATCCAGTATCAGGTCGTGACCCTCATGACCACGAACGGCCAGGCGCCCTTCGTGACCGTGTTCATGTATCTCGGCGAAGCCCGCAACGAGGCCGAGAAGCACGACCTCGCCATGATCATCGAGGAGACGCTCCGTCAGCGCTATGAGGGCGTGAAGAACGAGCAGGGCGTGTGGATCACCCCGGCGTTCCCCAAGCTCATCTACGTGCTCGACGAGGACAACGTTTACGAGGGGAGCCCCTACTTCTACCTCACGCAGCTTGCTGCCAAGTGCACGGCCAAGCGCATGGTGCCCGATTACATCTCCGCCAAGAAGATGCGCGAGCTCAAATTGTCGAAGGGCGAGCAGCCGGGCGAGGGCGACGTCTACACCTGCATGGGTTGCCGCAGCTTCCTCACGCCGGACCGCTCGGGCAACGGCTACGATAACGTTGCCCGTGCCAAGAACTACGAGCCGGGAAAACCCAAGTACTACGGTCGCTTCAACCAGGGTGTCGTGACCATCAACCTCCCGGACGTGGCGCTTTCCTCCGGCGGCGATGCCGAGAAGTTCTGGGAGATCTTCGATGAGCGCCTGGAGCTCTGCCATAAGGCCCTGCGCTGCCGTCACGAGCGCCTGAAGGGCACGCTCTCCGATGCCGCGCCGATTCTGTGGCAGTACGGCGCCCTCGCGCGCCTCGATAAAGGCGAGACCATCGACAAGCTGCTCTATGGCGGCTACTCTACGATCTCGCTTGGCTATGCGGGCCTTTACGAGTGTGTGAAGTACATGACCGGCGCGAGCCATACCGATGAGCGCGGCAAGGGCTTTGCGCTCTCGGTCATGCAGCATATGAACGACAAGTGCGCTGAATGGAAGGCCGCGGAGGACATCGACTACTCCATTTACGGCACGCCTCTCGAGAGCACCACGTACAAGTTCGCAAAGTGCCTGCAGCGCCGCTTTGGCATCATCCCCGGCGTGACGGATAAGGGCTATATCACCAACAGCTATCACGTGCACGTGAGCGAGGAGATCGACGCCTTCGATAAGCTCCAGTTCGAGAGCGAGTTCCAGGCGCTCAGCCCTGGTGGCGCCATCTCCTACGTCGAGGTTCCCAACATGCAGGACAACCTCAAGGCCGTCATCCGCGTGATGCAGTACATCTACGAGAACATCATGTACGCGGAGCTCAACACCAAGAGCGATTACTGCCAGGTGTGCGGCTACGACGGCGAGATTCGTATCGTCGAGGACGATGGCAAGCTCGTTTGGGAGTGCCCGAACTGCCATAACCGCGATCAGGAGAAGATGAACGTGGCGCGGCGCACCTGCGGCTACATCGGAACGCAGTTCTGGAACCAGGGGCGCACCGAAGAGATTCGCGACCGCGTGCTGCATCTGTAAAGGGTACGGGGCGGGCTTGCCGGCATATCATCCCGTGCTCAGACATTCTCGGAGCATCGGCAGAGCCGATGCTCCTGCGAAACTGCGCGCGGGACGATAAGCCGGCAAGCCCGCCACAACGTTGACGGCGCAGCAGCGTGGTGAATCTCCTCGGCCCGCCGGATGGTTCAGCATCTGCTCAACAGGGAGAGATGCTGAACCGGCGACGTGGGTTAGTAGGGGGTATTGGCTGTAAGCGTATAGCCCGTATTTGGAGCCGTACAATGGTGTCCTAAAGACGAGCCACAACGGGGTGACGAGCTGCGAGAGCGATTCCGCCGCGCTCGCTACAGCCGCGAGGCCAGGTCAGCGCGCTGGGGCGCGGGCATATCATCCCGCGCGCAGTTGCGCAGAAAGCCTGGCGCAAGCCAGGCTTTCGAGTATGTCTGAGCACGGGATGATATGCCCGCGCCCCGACGGAGGGGGAGCGATGAACTACGCCGAGATTAAATACTTCGATATCGCCAACGGCGAGGGTGTGCGAACGTCGCTCTTCGTGAGCGGGTGCCGTCGCGGGTGCCCTGGGTGCTTCAATTCCGGCGCTTGGAGCTTCCTTGCTGGCAAGCCTTTCACGCAGGAGGTCGAAGACAAGATCATCGAGAGCTTGGATCATCCGTTCTGCGAGGGCTTGACCATTCTCGGTGGCGAACCCATGGAGCCGGAGAACCAGGAGGGGCTCGTCGGCTTCGTCGAGCGCGTGCGCAAGTGCTTTCCGCGCGAGGTGCGACCGGATGGCTCGCCAGAAAAGACCATCTGGTGCTTCACGGGCGATACGCTCGACGAGCTCATGCCAGACGGCAAGCATCATACGGCGGTGACGGAGCGCCTGCTCGGCTGCATCGATATTCTTGTTGATGGGCCGTTTGTGCAGGATCTCTATGACATCTCGCTTCGTTTCCGCGGGTCTTCCAACCAGCGCCTCATCGATCTCAATGCCACGCGCGCCGCGGCGGCAGAGCGCGGCTGCTCCCTCGCCGAAGCTGTCGAGCTCTGGCAGGATGAGCAGGTATACGCGACGCACAGCATGTAGGGAGCCTGCCAGCGCGCTCGCGGTGCCGTCTGGATGCGGCGCGCCAACTATCGAATGCCCGAACATCGTTGCAGCTTTCCGTCCTTGCATCCTAAAGCGGGCCTCTTCACGCTTGCGTGTTCTCCCGCTAGCATGGAGCTGGCGACGAACGGAGGACGTATGGATGAGGCAATCCCCCATAAGATAGGACTTCACGAGATGACCCGCGTGCGGGCGGTGTGGGAACACCCGGTGTTTCAGCGGGAGCTTGCCCGGTTGGAAGAGCTCGAGCGCGACCGGCCATTCTGTCGCCACGGCATACAGCATCTGCTGGATACGGCCCGCATCATGCGGATTCTGAATCTGGAGCAGGGGCTGGGATTCTCTCGCGAGGTCGTGTATGCGACGGCCCTGCTGCACGACGTGGGTAAGGCCGGGCAGTATGCGGGCGGCGAGCCCCATGAGGTGGCAGGCGAGCGTCTGGCACGCAAGATCTTGGAGAGCGCGCCGCCTGACACGCGCTTTGCCCCCGATGACGTCGACCAGATGTGTCTCGCCATCCGCGGGCATCGGCGCCTTCGCCCGGATGCAAGCCAGCTGGAGCGCCTGCTGTTCCAAGCGGACAAGGCCTCACGCGCCTGTTTCGC
>NZ_CEWCAA010000074.1:0-7173 GCF_982429025.1 Enorma sp. | reverse complement strand
GGCCTTGCCCCCGCGCCCCGTCGCCGCCGGCGCCCCGGACTTGCCCCCGCGCCCCGTCGCCGCCGGTGCTCCTCGGGATGCCCGAAATCTCGAGTGTTTCACTGGGATTAACTGAGCGACGGTCGCGTTGCGCCGTAGGGCATATGGTAGAGTTACGAGACTCCGATATTGCATAGACAAGGGGGTTTCGGTGCCACGCGTGCATAACTTCTCCGCCGGTCCTGCTGCGCTCCCAGAAAGCGTGCTCCAAGAGGCCCAGGCCGAACTGCTTGATTACCGTGGATGCGGCATGTCCATCCTGGAGATGAGCCATCGCTCCCACGCGTTCTCCGAAGTCATCCAAGACGCCGAGAACACGCTGCGCCGGCTCGTCGGCATCCCAAGCAACTATCATGTGCTGTTCCTTCAGGGTGGCGCTACGCTGCAGTTTGCCGGTATCCCCATGAACCTCATGCGCACGGGCCGGGCGGGCTACATCGTCTCCGGAAACTTCGCCAGGCTTGCATGGCAGGAAGCGCGAAAGTACGGTGAGGCCGAGGTGCTCTCCTCGAGCGAAGACACCGGCTTCGATCGCATCCCCGACCTTGCGCCCGCTTCGGAGCGGGCCGCAGCTGGAGACCTCGACTACGTCTATATCTGCCAGAACAACACGATCTTCGGCACGATGTTCTCCACGCTCCCCGACTGCGGCGCCACCCCGCTCGTCGCAGACGTGTCGAGCTGCTTCCTTTCCATGCCGCTCGACGTCGAGCGCTATGGGCTCATCTATGCCGGCGCGCAAAAGAACGCCGGCCCCGCGGGCGTGACCGTCGTCATCGTCCGCGACGACCTGCTGGGCGAGGGCCCAGCGCTCGCATGCTGCCCCTCGTACATGAGCTACCGCACGCAGGCGGACAAGGACTCGATGATGAACACGCCGAACACGTTCGGAATCTACCTGTGCGGCAAGGTGTTCCGTTGGGTCGAGAACGAAGGCGGGCTCGCCGCCATGGAAAAGCGCAACCGCCAGAAAGCGAAGACGCTCTACGACCTGCTCGACCGCAGCGAGATCTTCGTGCCCACGGCGCAGCCAGAATCTCGCTCCATCAGCAACGTCGCCTTCCGTTGCGCCACGCCGGAACTGGACGAAGCGTTTATCTCCGGTGCTCGCGAGCGCGGCATCGAGGGTATCAAGGGACACCGCCTCGTAGGCGGCATGCGTGCGAGCATCTATAACGCCGTTTCCCAAGCATCCGTCGACGCGCTCGCAGCCTACATGCAAGAGTTCGAGGAGAGCCGTCGATCTAACTAGGCTAGCAGCCCGCTCCAAGCCAGCTGCTAGCCTCTTGGCCTGCAACCCCAATCCTCATGGGTCGCAGGTTTCTGCACGAGCCAAACATGTAGCCCGTGCACCCCTTTACCGTAGTGATTCGTTCCCTGGCGCGCAGGGTTCTTGATGTGTTCCCCGCGCGAGTTCCGCACGAGCCAGAGGCGCCAGTGGCGCCTCTGAGCGAGCAGGACTGCCCGAGCGCAGGGAACACATCAAGAACCCGATGGGAGCACCATGCGTAACATCAAAATCATCGATGACATTACCAAAGACGGCCAGGTCACCTTCGGCGACGGCTATGCCTTTGTCGACGACACGGCCGAAGCCGACGCCATCCTCATGCGGTCGACCGACCTTCACGGATACGACCTGCCCGCGAGCATCCGGGCCATCGCGCGCTGCGGAGCCGGTGTGAACAACATCCCTATCGACGATTACGCGAAGCGCGGCGTCGTGGTCTTCAACTCTCCGGGCGCTAACGCGAACGCTGTCAAGGAGATCGTGCTCTGCATGATGGTCCTCTCGAGCCGCGGCGTCGTGCAATCGATGGATTGGGTACGCCAGAACGCCGACGACCCCGATATCCTCACCCACGCCGAGCATGTCAAGAAGGCATTCGTGGGACGCGAGCTCAAGGGCAAGCGCGTGGGCGTGATCGGCCTGGGCAACGTGGGCTCCAAGGTTGCCAACGCCTGCGTCTACCTGGGCATGGATGTGTATGGCTACGACCCCTTCATCTCCGTTGAGCACGCCTGGGAGCTCAGCCGCGACGTGCAGCGCGTAGGCACCCTCGAAGACCTTTGCCGCGGTTGCGACTACCTGACCCTCCACGTGCCCAGCAAGGCGGACACCATGGGCATGATCGGCACCGACCAGCTTGCGCTCCTCGCTCCCGGCGCGGTGCTCATCAACTTCGCACGCGAGACCATCGTTGACGAGGATGCCGTCGACGCCGCCCTCCATGAGGGCAGGCTCTCGTGGTTCGCGACGGATTTCGCCACGCCCAAGACCGTGCTCATGCCCAACACCTTCATCACCACACACTCGGGCGCCGGCACCGAGGAAGCCGAGGCCAACTGCGCCGATATGGCCATCTCGGAACTGAAGGACTATTTGGAGAACGGCAATATCGCGCACTCCGTGAACTATCCGAGCTGCTCCATGGGCAAGGCGCGCGCCGCGAGCCGCATTGCCTGCCTGCACGCGAACGTGCCCAACATGATCGGCCAGATCACGGCGATCCTCGCCAAGGACAACGCCAACGTGCAGCGCATGGTCAACGAAAGCGCCGGCGAGAATGCCTACACGATGTTCGACACCGACGAGCATCTCGAGAGCTCGACCATCGATGCCCTCAAGCGCATCTCGTCGATGTACCGCGTCCGCGTTATCAAATAGCTGGATATCCCTTGCCCGCATCAAATACAGCGCCGTAAGCCGCCCTCTTCGAGAGAAGGGCCGTTGGGTTCCGGGGGCAGCGCCCGCGCTCCCGGAACGCCCGTGACCGGCTGCGGCAAGCGCCCGAAACCCCGACTGCGATTGCCCGTAGCCCCGACTGCGAGCGAGTATCCGCTACCCAGACCGCAAGCGCCCGTAGCCTCGCCTACGAGCAAGTGCTCGAGGCGCTCTACATCGAGCACCTCGGCATCTTGAAGATTTCGTTCCACTTTTGGGAATATCTTTTTGCGAAGCCCTATGAAAGCGCTTGCTCAATTGCTCAATTCCTGCGAAAACGCAAGAAAAATCGACGATTAGCTCGCTGCGCTCGAGTAGATGTTCCCAAAAGTGGAACGAACTTCTTCCCGCAGAGGGCAACGATGCGAAACATCCCTCAGGAACGCCCCAGCTTGGTCCAATCCATGAAGAGTTCGCGGCACAATTCAGACTCTTTTCGTTGCAGGGCCGCTGACTTGGGCGCTATCCGCAATCCGAGCTCTCGAGCGAGGTAGCGCTCTACGCTCGCGAACACCGAGGGGATGACGAGCTGCTCAAAAGTAAGCGGAACAACCGTAAATCCCATGCTTTGCAGCGCCATGAGCCGCTCCCCATCAGCAAGCGACTGCTCGCGGCTCGCATGGATGAGCTTGCTTTGGCACTCGACGATAACAGGGCGCGTCCCCTCCCTCCCCTCAATGAGAAGATCCGCATAGCAAACCACCTTTCCAGCAATTAGACGAGCTGCAGGGCTCAGGGGAATGCGCTCATTTACCCGTATCTCCGGAAATCCCGACCCGCCCATACGGCGCGGAAGCCCCAGCCTCAAAGCAGCTTGCACCTCGAACGGCGAGGCGGCGCCGTCAAAGGCGCGCATGACAGCGCGGGCAAATCGCTTGTGACCGCGCCGCCAGCTCACTGCTTCGGCGAACTTCCGCGCCTCAGCGACACTCGTCACCGGCGGGCGGCACCACAACGATGTTAGTTTTCCCTCGCGTGTGAGCACTGGCCGCCACCCATCGAGCTTTGACAGGCTGCCTGCATCGATAAGCCCCTGCAGCCAGACACGCACCTCGGCAGACGGCTCATAGATGGAAAAGCGCCCGCACAGCTCGCAAAGCGCCATGATCAGATTCGTCTCACTCATCGCGGGAGCCATACCAAAAAGCGCAAGCAAAGGAGCAACTGATCGCACACGGTCGAAATCGGGCAGCACGTCGACAATCGCACCGCGGGGCATATCCCCCTCCCAGACATGCATCCTCGTCACCGCCGAAGAATGGTGTCGATTCGGGTCCGTCACGAGAAGATGCAGCGGCGACCCGATTTCGTCCCGCAACGCCGCGCGCGTGAACAGGGTATCCGCTCGCGCGGAAACACCCTGATTCGCGCGGTCGAGCACATACGCCCGAACCGCGGGCGGCATCCGATGAAGAAGGAATGCCGATATGCCCCAAAGAACGGTATCCATAGACCAACCATAGCGATTGTGACCATCGCCAGCAGTTGAAATGTTTGTGGAGGGGCCGAACAGAATCTAAACAAAATCTGACAAGAATCTGAATCGAGCAGCATGGCACGCCCAGCGGAAAAGGCTTCATCGAGCAGCAACATCGGCATGGGGCGCACCATTGAGTTCCCGTTCATGTTATGCACACATTGTGCGTTGCGCTAGAAGGGCTCTGACGCGATCGTGCACGGCGCTCTGACGGTGCCAGGGCACAACGGCGCGATTGTGCACGGTGCTCTGACGGTGCCAGGGCACAACGGCGCGATTGTGCACCGCACCGAAACGGCACCATGACATAGCGGCGCGATTTGCAAGCAGACGAAACCGTGCCAAGGCAGGGAAACTCCACCTAGCCCCCCTCACGCTCAGTCTTTTTGAATGTTCGTTCCACTTTTGGGAATATCTTCTCGAATCCCTCGAAAACACCGTGGTGTCGAACAGCGTTTTCGCAGGAAAGTATCGGGTCACGCGGTTCTTACACCAACATGGCCCAAAAGATATTCCCAATAGTGGAACGAACTGTTCCAGGCGCCGCATCAACCATGTCAGCAGAGCGCCTACATCCGCCACGGTACAATAGAGCGGCTATCGTTTCCGCATGATTTGAAAGGGCCTACCATGAAGGTCTTACCGTTTCCTTGCACGCGACCAGCCCCGGAGGTTGCAGCCGAAGTTGCCGCCCCACCATACGATGTCTTTGACCGCGACGAGGCAGCGGCCTACGTGCAGGAGCGGCCGCTCTCGTTCGCAAACATCGATCGGCCCGAGACGCAGTTTCCCCCAAGCCAAGACATGTATGCGCCCGAGGTCTATGCGCGCGCGGCGGAGCTTTTGCGCGAACGTATCGCCGACGGCACCTATCTCTATGATGCGGCGCCCTGCTACTACCTCTACGAGCTGAAGCGCGCGGGTCGCGCGCAGACGGGCATCGTGGCCGTATGCTCCGTCGCCGACTACGAGGAGGGCCGCATCAAGCGCCATGAGCTCACCCGGCCAGACAAAGAGCAGGACCGCGTCGACCACATCGAGGCGCTCGGCTACCAAACCGGCCCCATCTTCCTCGCCTACCGAGACGAGCCGGTGCTTCAGTTCATCTTAGACGCCGTGAAAACCGGCAAGCCCTTGTACCACTTCACCGACGAGGAGGGAATCGAGCAGACGGTCTGGCGCGTCCATCGTCCCGAGAGCATCGAAGCCATTCATGCCATGCTCGAGCGTATGCCGAGCCTCTATATCGCAGACGGCCACCATAGGACCGCTTCGGCCGTCCGCGCCGCCCACGACCTGCGCAGCAAGGCCCAGGCAGAGGGCACCTACACTGGCAAGGAGCCCTTCAACTACTTCCTCTCGGTGCTGTTCCCCGCAAGCCAGCTCACTATCCTCCCCTACAACCGTGTGGTCGCCGACCGCGCGGGGCTCTCGCCAGCCGAGCTCATCGAGCGGGTGCAGGCAGCAGGCTTCGAGGTCGAAGAGCATGACGGCCCCGTAGAGCCCGAGAAACCAACCGTTTTCGGCTTGTTCAGCGCTGGACGCTGGCGGAAGCTCTCCTGTTCGCCCGAGCTCTTGGCAGAGGCGCAAAGCGCGGGGCCTGTTGCGGCGCTCGACGCCTCCATCCTCCAAGAGCATCTTCTTGGGCCGATCCTGGGCATTGGGGATCCACGGCTCGACGAGCGCATCGCGTTCGTAGGCGGCATACGCGGGACGGCGGAGCTCGAAGAGCGAGCAGGCTCCCTCGGCGTAGCCTTCACCCTGCATGCAACAAGCATGGACCAGCTCATGGCGGTAGCCGATGCCGGGCTTCTCATGCCGCCGAAATCAACTTGGTTCGAGCCGAAGCTCAGAAGCGGCCTGTTCTTGCATCGCATCGCTTAAGGAAACGCCATCCGCACCTCGCGTGATGCGTGGGGCCGGCCCGCCTCTTGCCCAAGCCCACCGGCGCCGGCCATTCCGCCCGTATCTCGGCTTTCCTCTCGCGTCAGCCACCACGCCCGCGCCGGCTCCCACGCCCGCGCCGGCCACCACGCCCGCGCCGGCCCTCCAGCCTACATTCCCATACCAGTGAGCACGATGCCGCACAGGACGCCCACCACGTACAGCGCAACAAGGATGACCACGTTCTCTCGCAGGCTCCGATTGGTGCGGAAGAGCACCAGGAAGCCGGCGCCGGCTCCTACGAGGGTACCCGCGAGCATAGCCCCAAACGAGAGCACTCCCTCGAGGTAAAGCTGGGTGATAACCACGCTGGCCGCGCAATTTGGGATGAGCCCCACGAGGGCGGAGGCGAAGACCGCGAGCATGCGGTTTCCGCTCAGGAACGCCTCGAGCGCCGGCTCCCCCACCGTTTCGAGCACCGCCACGAGAGCCATGGTGACGAGGAAGATGAACACGGTCACCTGCACGGTATGCGAAAGGGCGCTGCGGACGACCGGCCACGCTCCGCCGTGGTGATCGTGGCCGTGATCATGGCCCGAAGACCCCGCCTCATGATCGTCGTCACAACCGCAGTGGTCGCGCTCGCACAGGCGATGGATATGGTCTGCACCCTCCCCCGCCTCCGCGAGCTCGTCGATCACATCCTGCTCGACCGCGGGATCGCCCGCCACGGCGGCAGGTCCCAGCACGCCGCGGCGCATGGCGGCATGGGCCCGCGCATTGCGGCGAAGCGCGCGCAGCGCGGCGTCGACAGCGAGGCCGACCACCGCGGCAACCGCCGCCTTCGCCAGAAGCACCTGCGCCAGAAGGCCCGCATCCACGCGCTCGGCCACGAGCAGGGGTAGCATCTCGTCGGAAGTCGAGAGGAACACCGCCACAAGCGTGCCCAGCGTGATGACGCGTCCCGCATAGAGCGTCGCCCCCATGGCGGAGAAGCCGCACTGCGGCACGATGCCGAGAAGCGCGCCCACCACCGGCCCCGCCGCAC
>NZ_CEWCAA010000073.1:0-7637 GCF_982429025.1 Enorma sp. | reverse complement strand
GATTATAGTTTTATTTAAGAATACCTTGCCGCATATTTTTTACTCCTTTTCTGGACTTGAATTATTATATCACATCAGTTTTAGGAAAACAAGTATCTAAAAGAAATTTTTCTTCCCCTTATATGTAACAATCATACCGGCTTCCTAACGTTCAGAATGGTTTCTACTGTCTGCTGCGGTGTTTGGTTGGAATTGTCCAGCCAAAAGCCGATCCGTGGTGTTGTCTGCATTTTACTAAATACAAATTCAATGTATACAGAAAGAAATATATAAGGAGTGGGAGGGATTCCGCCGTAGTCGGCATTGTAGGAAAATCCAAAAGTTTAGATTTTCTCAAAATGCTTATCTTTTGGTCTTTGGTTCGGAATAGTGTAGTGCTGGCGGTCTATCTATTGTTTTCGGTTGCTTGCTTCTTTACCGTACATGAGCATTTGTAGCGGGCTTGTCAACTACTTCTTCGGCCTGCCGTCGCCGGTCGCTCGATAGTCGCCCGGAGCGAGCGTAGAAGGCGTAACGCCTCCCACGGAGAGCAGATAGACAAGCCGACCCGAAGTGAGAACGTCATGCATGGAAAACCGCACCACCGGCATGCCGAGCAGCGTTAGATGCGACTCGCGCCGACGCTCACGCGCGAGCACCTCAGTCGTGCTCCGCCCCTGTGTGAGTTCGGGATCGTCATACTTATCCAATCCGTCGAGCTCACCCAAGGCCGCAGATCCGTCTTTCAGAAGGAAGAGGAAATCTGGCCGCACCTCTCGCCAGGGCTCAACAGGATCCGAGAACGCAGGCTGGATATCAGACGGAGCCATGCCCGCCTCAATCATCACGGCGCGCGCAATCGACTCGCCGCCGCTCTCTGCCCTTCCATCGGCAAAAGCCGCGGCACGCCGAGCAATCGCGGCGCCATGCTTCGATCCGGAAAGCTCCTCAACGATGAATTTCAGAACGTCCCGATCGATATCGAACGTGCGGAGCAGCCCATCCGCCACCGCCAGCGCATCTGCAAACGGCGCCGACACCATACAATCCACCGCGGCCTCTACCAGCGATATCACACGCACGCCATCGACGCAGGTAATCTCGTGCGGCGTCATGCCGTGCCTCTTGAGCATTCCTCGGCTCTTTGACGGCGCGGATGCCTTCGTAACGCAATGAACTGCATCGAGAAGATGGTAGGAGACGGGCAGGCCATGGATGAGCGCCGCGCTATGGGAGCAGAACACTATATCCTGGTCGCGTGCAGCAAGCGCCCGCACGATATGAAGGTGCCGCGCATCGGGCAGCAGCGCATTCCAGTAGTCGTTCGTTGCGAACAGACGTGGGAACGGCTCTACCACGACACCCTGAGCAACGTGCCGCCGCAACAGCTGCACCTCATTCCGGTCGCGAGCGGCAAAACACCTGCCACGCCCTTGCTCATCACGAATGAGCTGCTCGAGCTCCGCCCAGCGCTTCGACCTCCGCATAGCGCCACCCCCGACCACGAGACTAAGTTTGTAGCGCTCATTCTACATGCCGAATTACGCAATAAGACGTAGAAAAATGCTCCTTATTGCGTAATTCGGCATGAAAGATTCATTTTGTCGTTTTTACGCCCGAGAACGCCGCCCGGAGCGGGCACCCTCCGCAAAGAGAAGCGCCCCCGCAGCCGGCTCCGCCCAAAATCGGGCGCCCCCGCAAAGGGGAGCGCCTTCGCAAAGGGGGCGCCCGACATCATCAGGAGGTAGCAGCGCCGCCCGCAGACGGCTGAAAGCGGCATCACCCGACCCAGCTGAAAGCAGCAGCGCCGCCCGCCCCAACCGAGAGAAGCGGCACCGCCTGGCACCGCCCGGCGCCGGCAGCATCGTCGGGCACCGGCAGCGCTACTTGACTCCCTCGCCCAAACGCTCGGCCACGGCCGCCACGGCGTCATCGGTAACGGCACCGCACGCAGAACACGAGCCGTCGGCCGCGCCGGCACCGCCGCGCGCGCCACTCCCCGCATCATCTCCGTGATACGGCCGGAACTTGCTGTCATCCATATCCATCGCAAGCGGCTTCACGCTCTCCATGGTGAAGCCCTTCCCTGCGCGCAGGTTCTCCTTCGCCACGCTGATCATGAGCTTGATGCGGTTGAGCTGGTTCACCTCCGAAGCACCCGGGTCGTAGTCCACGGCCACGATGTTGCTCTCGGGGTGCTGCCGGCGCAGCTCCTTGATCACGGCCTTGCCCACCACGTGGTTCGGCAGGCATGCGAACGGCTGCGTGCAGATGATGTTCGGCGCGCCGTGGTCGATGAGGTCGAGCATCTCGGCAGTGAGCAGCCAGCCCTCGCCCATGTTGTTGCAAAGTGAAAGAACCTGCGTGGCCTTCTGAGCCATCACGCTAATGGGCTCAGGGCGCTCGAATCGGGCACTCCGCTCCAGCAGCTCATCCACGGGTTTGCGCATCCAGTCGACCAGGCCGATGACGGCATCCATGGTGGCTCGCGATGCGGCGGAGCTCCCCAGCTCGTCCTTCTGCACCTTGGCATTCGACATGGAATACAGGAAGAAGTCGAGGAGCCCCGGCACCACGGCCTCGCAGCCCTCGGACTCAATGACCTCGACCACGTGGTTGTTCGCCGTGGGGTGGAATTTGACGAGAATCTCGCCTACCACGCCCACGCGCGGCTTGGTGCCCTCGCCCACGAGCGACAGCGTATCGAACGCGTGGATCGCCTCGCGCGAGAGCCGCGTGAACGAGCGGCGCGTGAACTTGGGAGCGAGCTTGCGGGCGCGCTCCATGTATTCCTCGAAGAGCGCGTTTGCAGAGCCCGGCGTAGCCTCGTACGGACGCGTGCGGTAGAGCATCTGCATCATCACGTCACCGAAAAGCACACAGTACACGGCGGCCTTGAGGAGCCCCGGCGTAAGCTTGAAGCCGGGATTCTGCTCGTCGAGCTTCACGGCCGAGAGGCTGATCACGGGCACCTGAGGGTTACCGCTCTCGCGCAGCGCCTTGCGGATGAGCGCGATGTAGTTGGTGGCACGGCAGCCGCCGCCTGTCTGCGAGATGATCACGGCGGTGCGGTTAAGGTCGTACTTGCCGCTCTCGATGGCCTCCATAATCTGGCCGGTCACGAGGATCGACGGGTAGCAGATGTCGTTGTTCACGTAGCGCAGGCCCGCCTCCACGGCGCCGCGGTCGGTAGAGGGCAGCAGCACAAAGTTGTAACCCGCCGCCTTCATGACCTCTTTGACCAGGTCGAAGTGGATGGGCGCCATCTGCGGGCAAAGAATCGTGTAGCCCTGCTCGCGCATCTCCTCGGTGAACTGCACCTTGGGGAAGGCGGCCGAGTTGGCGCGGCGCTGCGCGGAAAGCGCGTACTTGTGCGTGGAGAACGCCGGGGCATCCTCGCTCGGCGCCACGGGGGCGGCGTCGCCCTGCTCATAGACCTCGCCGGCGCGGGCGGCCTCGGCAGCGCGCTCGGCCTCCTGGTCCTTCAAGGCAGCCATGAGCGAGCGGATGCGGATGCGCGCAGCGCCCAGGTTCGAGACCTCGTCGATCTTGAGCACGGTGTAGATCTTGCCGGAACCCTCGAGAATCTCCTGCACCTGGTCGGTGGTGAGCGCGTCAAGGCCGCAGCCAAAGGAGTTGAGCTGGATGAGGTCCAGGTCGTTGCGGAGCGTCACAAGCTTGGCCGCACGGTAGAGGCGGCTGTGGAACATCCACTGGTCGACCACGCGGATGGGCCGGTCGGGTTTCACGAGGTGTGCGACGGAATCCTCCGTGAGCACCGCGAAGCCGAAGCTCGTGATGAGCTCGGGCAGAGCGTGGTTGATCTCCGGGTCGTTGTGGTACGGGCGCCCGGCGAGCACGATGCCGTGGCCGCCGTGCTCCTCGATCCAGTGAATGGCCTCCTCGCCCATCTCCTGAATCCGCTCATGGAAGCGCGCGTCCTCCTCGTAGGCGGCGTTCACTGCGGCATCGATCTCGGAACGGGTGATCTTGGGCCCGCGCACGCGGCCGCGGCCCTCCTCCGCATCCTGCACGCGCTCGACGGCGATGAGCTCGTACAGACGGCGCTTGAGCTCGATCTTGTCGTGATACGGCACGAACGGGTACATGAACTCGACGTTCTTGCTCGCAATCTCGTCGATGTTCAAGCCCAGCGCCGTGGGATAGCTCATGACGATGGGGCAGTTGTAGCAGTTGCCCGCCGCCGGGTCCTCCTTGCGCTCCCAGCGGATGCACGGCATCCAGATGAAATCGACGTCCTTGTCGATGAGGTTCATCACGTGGCCGTGGCTGAGCTTGGCCGGGTAGCACACGGACTCGGACGGCATGGACTCGATGCCTGCGTCGTAGGTCTTCTTGCTCGAATCGTCCGAGAGCACCACGCGGAAGCCCAGCTTGGTGAAGAACGCGTGCCAGAACGGATAGTTCTCGTACATGTTGAGGGCACGCGGGATGCCCACGGTGCCGCGCGGGGCGTCCTCCTCCGCCAGCACGGAGCGGTTGAAGAGCAGGTCGTTCTTGGCAGCAAAGAGGTTCGGCACCTCCTGCTTCTTGGCGTGGTTGCCCGCGCCCTTCTCGCAGCGGTTGCCCGTGATGAAGCGACGGCCACCGCCGAAGTCGTTGATGGTGAGCTGGCAGTTGTTGGAGCAACGGCCGCAGCGTGCATGACGCTGGGTCACGGTAAGCGCGGCGATCTCTTCGGCGGAGAGGATGTTCGAGGTACCCTCGGCGCCGGCGCGGTCGCGCGCGAGCAGGGCCGCCCCATAAGCGCCCATGCAGCCCGCGATGTCCGGACGCACGGCGTTCACGCCGGTAAGGAGCTCGAAAGCGCGCAGCGTCGCGTCGCTCATGAAGGTGCCACCCTGGACGATCACCTGCGTGCCGATCTCTTTGGGATCGCGCAGCTTGATGACCTTGAACAGGGCGTTCTTAATCACGGAGTAGGACAGGCCCGCGGCGATGTCGCCCACCGTGGCGCCTTCCTTCTGTGCCTGCTTCACGCGGGAGTTCATGAACACGGTGCAGCGGCTGCCCAGGTCGACGGGCTGCAGGGCGCCGATGGCCTCGCGCGCGAATTGCTCGACCCCCATATCCATGGACACGGCGAAGCTCTCGATGAAGGAGCCGCAGCCCGAGGAGCAGGCCTCGTTGAGCATGATGTGCTCGATAACGCCGTCAGCCACGCGCAGGCACTTCATGTCCTGGCCACCGATGTCCAAGATGAACTGCACGCCCGGCAGGAAGGCCTTCGCACCGCGCAGGTGGGCGACGGTCTCGATTTCACCCGAATCGGCCTTGAGCGCTTCGATGAGGAGCGCCTCGCCATAACCCGTGGTGGTCACGTGGCCGATGGTGCAGCTCGCGGGGATGTGCGCGTAGAAATCGGCCATGATGGTCTTGGCCGTGCCCAAGATGTCGCCGTTATTGTTGCCATACCAGGTGTAGAGGAGCTGGCCGTCCTCGCCCACCATTGCGGCCTTCATGGTGGTGGAACCGGCGTCCAGGCCGATGAACACGCGACCCTCGTAGCCCTCGAGCTCGCCGCGCGGCACGACTTCCCGGTCGTGGCGCTGCTTGAACTCCTTGTAGTCGGCATCGGTCGCGAAAAGCGGATCCAGGCGCGCCACCTCGGAGCCCTGGGTGTCGCCGAGCGCATCGATGGCGGCGATGAGCTCGGGGAAGGTGCTGAGCTTTTCGGACTCGTGCGCCATGGCGGCGCCGCTTGCTACGAAGAGGTGCGCGTTCTCGGGCACGATGCGGTGCTCCTCATCGAGCTCGAGTGTGATGTAGAAGCGCTCGCGCAGCTCGGAGAGATACTGGAGCGGGCCACCGAGGAAGGCCACATTGCCGCGGATGGGGCGGCCGCACGCGAGGCCCGAGATGGTCTGCGTTACCACCGCTTGGAAGATGGACGCGGCCACGTCCTCCTGGTGCGCGCCCTCGTTCAAGAGCGGCTGCACGTCGGACTTGGCGAAGACGCCGCAACGGCTCGCGATGGGGTAGATGGTGGTGGCGCCCTTGGCGAGCTCGTTCAAGCCGGAGGCGTCGGTGTGGAGCAGCGTGGCCATCTGGTCGATGAACGCGCCCGTGCCACCGGCGCAGGTGCCGTTCATGCGTTGCTCGATGCCCTGGTCGAAGTAGATGATCTTGGCGTCCTCGCCGCCGAGCTCAATTGCCACGTCGGTCTGGGGGATCATGGTCTCCACGGCGCGCTTGCTCGCGATGACCTCCTGCACGAACTCAAGGCCGAGCCACTGCGACAGGAGCAAGCCGCCAGAGCCTGTAATGGCACAGGTCATCTGCGCCTCGGGAAGCACCGCGGCCGCCTGCACGAAGAGGTCGCGGGCGCAAGCGCGCACGTCGGTGTGGTGGCGCTGGTACTTGGCGTAGACGATTTGGTTCTCATCGTTCAGCACGGCGAGTTTGACGGTGGTGGAACCCACGTCGATGCCTAAATGCAGTTTGCTTGTCGCGGCATCAGGATTCCAGATTGCACCGTCTGACACCGCGTCCGCCGTCGTGGCCGGCGCCCCGGCAGCCATCTCCTGCTCGGACATCTCGTCCACTTCGCCCATCACGGGAATCTTAACCATTGAAGTCCTCCTTGATGTCAGCATCATCCGTTGCGTCATCTAGCGGGCCGAAGAGGTTCAGCCCCATGAGCTTCATGCCGTATTCCGGCACGTTGATATCAATCGGCTTGCCATAGAGGTCGCCCGGGCGCACGAACGCCGCGACCGTCATGATGCGCGCCATCGTTTCGGGGGTCTCGCGCAGCCCCCTCGCGAACCACCTCTGTACGATGCCCATTTCCGCGGCGACCACGTAGGCAAGGTAGTAGTCGAAGAATGCACCGAGCACGCCGGGGAAGATGCCCGTTTTCATGCGATCGGCAACCGTGTCGCGAGCGATATCCATGATTCGCTGGACGAACGCAGGGTCACCGCCCGGGCCCAGCAGCGCACCGATCACCGCACCGTCGCGTTTCAGATAGGCGAGCAGCTCGACGGAGCCGGGGGCAGGCTCGAGGTCCTCGATGTTGCGGTACAGAGAGGCAAGATCCGCCGCGGCAACGCGGGCGATGCGAGCGCGAATCTCGTCCAAGATGTTCGCCTCGACCTGCTCGATGAAATCAGGGATATCGCGGTAGTGCGTGTAAAACGTGCGGCGCGTGAGGCCGGCGCGCTCCGTGAGCGCGGCGACCGTGACCGCATTTACGTCCTCGCCATCGCCGACCAGCTCTGCAAGCGCCCGGCGCAGCATACGCTGCGAACGCAAGCTGCGACGGTCGCATTTAGCGGGCGCCGGAGTCGCGGGAGCCATCGAAAGGGTTGCCGGGGGCACCTGCCGGACCAGCTCCGCCGCAGGTGCCGTTACCGCTGCTGATGCAGATGGAACCATATACCATCTTTCTCGTGTGCGAAGGCCCATTCCTTCACGCGCTGAGTATTATTGCACACAGCGTGCAATATCATTCACACGCGCGCCGGCATCGCCGCGTCTTCACAAGTGTTAGGAGCTTGTTAGCGCTGTGACACGCTTGCCGCAACCAACCGGAGGAACAACGCAGCGCTTTTGCGATTCGTGAGTATCTGTCGCCGCCTGTGTTTAGTCAAGTAGTTTTGAGCAGAATGTGCATCGGGAATTGAGCAGTATGA
>NZ_CEWCAA010000072.1:0-7728 GCF_982429025.1 Enorma sp. | reverse complement strand
AGCGCACGCCGCGAAACCGGCGCCGCGTTCCCCTCATCGTGCTGGGAGTCATCGTCGCGTTGCTCGTCATCACCTATGCCGGCGGCGCCATCATCTTCTCGAACGTCTTCTACCCCGGCACTACGATCGCCGGCGCCGACGTCTCGCTCATCGGCCCCGGCAGCGCCGCCACCCGCATCCGCTCATCCATGAACCGCTACTCCCTCACGGTCGAGGGCTCGGGCTTCAGCTGGACCTATGAGCCCGAAAGCGCGGACGCGCTCTTCGACGCCGATGCCGCCGCGCAGGAAGTCCTCGACCAAAACGATGCCCTCCGCTGGCCCGTACACCTCTTCGCCGCGCTGACGGGTGCCACCGAGGCGCAGGCGGAAAACGAGACGGTCGACCTCACGGCCGAAGCCGATTTCTCGCTCTTCTCCGATTCTTTCGACGTCGCCTCCTTCGAGGAGGGCCTGGGGGCTGCCGTCGATTCCTTTAACGAGGGGCGCTCGGGCACCTTCGACGCTGCAAGCGCATACGATGCCGAAGCCGGGGCTTTCACCGTCGATAAGGCGCGATCGAACGAAAAGCTCAACCGCGATAACATCATCGCCTATGCCAAGCTCGCCCTCGCGGACCTTGATGAGAGCGCCTCGCTCGATAAGCTCGGCGACGATGCGTTCCTCCCCTTGGTGGAGGGCATGGGCGACAGCGACATCCAGGCTGCATGCGATGCCGCCAACGAGCTCTTGGGAGTGAGCATCTCGATCAAGATGAACGGCAACGAGGTCGCAACGATCGGCTCCGCCGAGGTGGCGCAGTGGATCACATTCGACGAGAACCTCACGCCCACCATCAACCAGGAGGCCGTCTCGAGCTGGGCGAGCTCCCTTGCCGATGGCCTCGATACCGTGGGAACGAAGCGCACCTACACACGGGAAGACGGCAAACAGATCACCGTCTCGGGCGGAACCTATGGCTGGTCGATCGACAACGACACCCTTGTGCAATCGGTCGTCGAGGCCGTGAACGCCAAGCAGTCCACCGAGATCGAGGTGCCCACGTCGCAGACCGGCGATGTATACAACGGGCAGGGCCAGCGCGACTGGGGCGCATACATCGATATCGACATCTCCGAGCAGCACGCGCGCTACTACGACGCCAGCGGCAACCTGCTGTGGGAGTCTGGCGTGATCACCGGCAATCCCAACAAGAATTGCGATACCCCCACGGGCATCTACATGCTCAACCGCAAGGCCCGCGGCATCACGCTCCGCGGCCCCAAGGACCCGGAGACGGGCGAGTACAAGTGGGAAAGCGACGTCGACTACTGGATGGCCTTCGTGGGAAACTCCATCGGCCTCCACGATGCCACCTGGCAGGCGTCCTCATCGTTCAGCAACCCGAACGCCTATAAGAGCGTAGGCAGCCATGGCTGCGTGAACCTTCCGTACGACAAAGCGGCGGCGCTCTACGACATGATCTCGCCCGGCCTCTGCGTCATCGTGCACAACTAACCCGGAACGATTGATGGGAGCAGCCGAATGGCAACGCGCATACTGCTGGTCGAAGACGACCCCATCATCGTCGAGGCGCTCACCGAGCTTCTCGTGGGCGAGGGATATGCGGTCGACCACGCCGCGCGGCAAGACGAGGCAATCGAGCTTGCCCTGGGCAGCGCGAACGCCCCTGAGGGGCATGCCTCCCCTGCAAGCCGTGCCGTCGTCGCGATCGGTGCGGCTGCTTCCCCCTATTCGCTCGTGCTTCTCGACGTGACCTTGGCCCAAGGCAACGGATTCGCCGTCTGCACGGCGCTCAAGCAGGCACTGCCGCAGCTCCCGGTCATCTTCCTCACCGCTTCGAGCGACGAGTTCACCACCGTTGCCGGCATCCAGATGGGCGCAGACGACTACATCTCCAAGCCCTTCCGCCCGCGCGAGCTCCTCGCGCGCGTCGCAGCGACCATCCACCGCTCACAGCCTGCAAAGCGCGTCATTGCCTTCGGACCCCTCGCCATCGACACCGACCGCGCGCACGTCGAGCGAAACGGGTGCGAGGTGGTCCTCTCTGCATTGGAATACCGTCTGCTCCTCCTTTTCGCCACGCACCAGGGCTCGGTGATTACGCGCGATCAGATCCGCGATGCCCTTTGGGACGATGCGGGAACCTACATCGAGGAGAACACGCTCTCGGTCTACATCAAGCGCCTGCGCGACAAGATCGAAGACGACCCCGCTCACCCTCGCCTCATCGCCACCGTGCGTGGGCTCGGCTACAAGGCCTTGGGGTAGGAGGAACCGATGCTCCGCAACCGCGAAGTTGCCCGCATCCTCATCGTTTCGCTCGCGCTCGTTGCCGTTTGCGCCCTCGCTGCAGCCACATGCTGCGGACCCGAGGCCCTTCCCTGGGTCCTTATCGCTGGTGCGGCCGCAACGGTGCCGTGGCTTGCGCTTACCCGCCAGCGCTATCGCGCGCTCTCGCGCCTGAGCCAGAATATCGACGCTGTGCTGCATGGGGATCGCGCGCTTGACCTCGGCTCTATGAACGAGGGTGAGCTTGCCATCCTCCAAAGCGAGCTCGGCAAGATGGTCTCGCGCCTCAACCTGACCGCTGAGGAGCTCGCGCGCGAGAAGCAGATGCTCGCCGATGCCCTGGCCGACATCTCCCACCAGATCAAGACGCCCTTAACGTCGCTTTCCATCACCACCGAGCTCGTCCGCAAAAGCCTCGCCGCACGTGGGAACTGCACCGACGAGGTGGAAAGGCTTCGCCGCATCGAGGAGCTCCAGCTGCGTGTGGAGAACCTTGTCTCCGCACTCCTGCGACTCGCCCGGCTCGACGCCGGCGCGCTCTCCCTCGCCCACGACCCCGTCGACGTTGCCGGCATGGTTCACGATGCGGCCCAGCCCCTCGCCATCGCCTTCGACATTGCCGACATCTCCCTTGTCATCGATGTTGACGAGAGATGCAGCTTCATCGGTGACCGCGCATGGACGGCCGAAGCGCTCGAGAACATCCTCAAGAACTGCATGGAGCATACGCCTGCCGGGGGAACGGTGACGGTCGAGGCACATGAGGACGCGCTCGCCTGCCGCATCCGCGTGACGGACACCGGACCAGGCATCGCCGACGCGGACCTTCCCCACGTGTTCGAGCGCTTCTACCGGGGAGGACGCGGCACAGATGAGGAACAGGGCTCGAAGGTGAACCCATCGGGCGTTGGTATCGGGCTGTCGCTCGCCCAAGGGCTCATCACGGCCCAAGACGGCACTATCGCCGCTTCGAACGCACGCGACGCATCGGGCGCCATCATCGGCGCACGCTTCGACATCGCCTTCTTCAAAGCCATCGTGTAAGAGAGACAGTTGTGCCAGGTTAAACTGTCTCTGAGACAGTTGTGCCGGGTCAAACTGTCTCACGCCGCACCGTCTCGCGCGGCCTAACCCGCCACGCCGCTGCGTTTTCGGGCAGATAAATTCTGCGATTATCTGCCCGTAAAGCCCGAAGCGTCATCCATCAGGGGCAAAGACCCCGTACTTTCGCCTCGCAAGAACACGCGAACCGCCGCAAACCTTCCCTAGGAAGCGATGTCCAAGCTCTCGATGCCGTGGATGACGAGCTGGTTGATGACGTCGGTAATCTCCTCAAGCGATGCCTCCTGGCTCGAAAGCAGCCAGGAACGGTACACGGAGAGCATGCCGCCGAATAGAAACGACACGCACCACGATACGTACTGTCCGGGGAGATGCTTCGATAGGATTCCACGCTCGATGATCCCTCGCTCAAAAGGCTGCCCTAGGCGCTCGATGAGCCTGTCGGTGGGGATGCCCTCAAAAAAGCGCCGGTTGAGCACGATGTCGCGGCACATGACCTCGTTCACGCTCTTAAGAAATGCATGAAGGTCCTGCTCGGTATCGGCCGAACCGCGCTCGTCGCGCGCACGCTCGACATCGTCCAGCACCCGTTCGACCTCTTCGGAGACGACATAGTCTATAAGACCGTCAATCGAGCCGAAGTGCTGGTAGAACGTCTTCCGGTCAATATCCGCCTCGCGCGCGATGGCGCTCACGGTAATGTCTTCGAGGGATTCTTTCAGCAAAAGGCGCTCGAAAGCGTCGATGATGAGACGCCGGCTTCGAACGACCCTTCGATCTAGCCTCTTCGCACCCTGCACGGCGTCGCCCATAACCTCATCCCCCATCTTCGCGCGCGGCTCGTACTGTGGATTATCCCACGCCGCCAACGCCTTTGTTGAATAGACACATATCAATTCTACAGTTGTTGATTTTTCTATACTTGGGTATAACTGGGGCCAGAGGGGCAGGGCGCGCCCGGCCACTACCGAACCGTTACCCCGAGCGAACCCGTTGCATGCGAGCACGCGCCCCCACGCACTCCCAACCATCGCATGCAGCCCCTCTCCTGCATCCATCTCGCGGCCTCTCGCAGAAAGGACGACCATGGCACTCACCCAGAAGGCAGAGCGCGCCGCGCTCAACAAGCTTATCGATTATCTTGACGAGAATCCGGAGGAGCACATACCTCAAATAATGGAGCTCATCGACAAGCTCGTGCCCGCGTCTGTGTTTCCCGCTCAGCGCACGGCCATCTCGAGCGCCATTCGCGATCGCAGCAACTGGTACGAACTCATCATGCGCATCTTCCATCTCAATCCGAGCATGCGCTCTCGCCTTCTCAAAACGCTAATCGTCGATGCCAACTTGCTCGCTTGGCCCGTTCAGCAGAAATCACGCGAGCGCGAGCAGTGCAACATTCCGTGGGCGATCCTGCTCGACCCTACGAGCGCCTGCAACCTGCACTGCACGGGCTGTTGGGCTGCTGAGTACGGGCATGCGCTCAACCTGAGCTATGACGACATCTGCTCGATCATCGACCAGGGACGTGAGCTTGGCACCCATATCTACATCTACACCGGCGGCGAGCCGATGGTGCGCAAACGCGACCTGATTCGCATTTGCGAGAAGTACCCGGACTGCGCGTTCCTCTGCTTTACCAACGCCACGCTCATCGATGAGGAATTCTGCGAGGACATGATCCGCGTGGCGAACTTCATACCCGCCATCAGCGCCGAGGGCACCGAAGCGACCACCGATGCACGGCGCGGGAAGGGCACCTACGCCAAGATCATGCGCGCCATGGAGCTCCTGCGCGGTCACGGGCTGCCGTTCGGCATCTCGGCATGCTGGACGAGCGCCAACGCCGACGCCATCGCGAGCGAGCGCTATTTCGACTGGATGATCGATCAAGGAGCGCTCTTCTGCTGGTTCTTCCACTACATGCCCGTGGGCAAGGGGTCACCCGCCGAGCTCATGCCCACGGTGGAGCAGCGCGAGCGCATGTACCGCTTTGTGCGCGAGATGCGAAACGAGAAGCCGCTCTTTACGCTCGACTTCCAAAACGATGGCGAGTACGTGGGCGGGTGCATCGCCGGCGGTCGTCGCTACCTGCACATCAATGCAGCGGGTGACGTGGAGCCGTGCGTCTTCATCCACTACGCCAACGCAAACATTCACGACGTGAGCCTTCTCGAGGCGCTTAAGAGTCCGCTCTTCATGAAGTACTACGAGGGGCAGCCTTTCAACCAGAACCATCTGCGCCCGTGCCCCATGCTCGAGAACCCCGAGCGTCTGGGCCAGATGGTGCAGGAATCCGGTGCCCACGGCACCGACCTCGTGGAACCGGAAAGCCCCTCGGAGCTGCGCGCCAAGACCGAGCAGCGCGCCCGCGAGTGGGAGCCCGTGGCCAATCGCCTGTGGGGCGACGAAGGCGATGAGATGTTTGCAAAGCGCCACGATCCCTACCAAGGCATGGATGACATCGAGCGCGAGAAGTTCCAGCGCCTGGGACGCGACGTCGAAGCCGAGCGCGCCGCCACCTTCTCCTGAGACAGTTGTGCCGGGTTAAACTGTCTCAGGCTAAACCGCCTCACGCCGCATGAGACAGTTGTGCCGGGTCAAACTGTCTCATGCCGTCACGCGGGCGACGGTGCTTCTCCCGATTCCCGTCAGCTGCTCGATCTGTCTGATGGAGATGCCCGCATTCCGCAAGGCACGCAGCACCTCGTCTCGCTTCGCTCGATCAAGGCTCTGTACCTCCCCGAGCGAAGCGAGACGATAGGTTTGCATGATGGGCTTTGCGCGCTCTTTCGCCCTATCGAGGGGAGCAAGTCCGGGAACGCGCGCCTCATAGGTAGAGAACCCTCCGTCCCCCTGCAGGCCCCTCGAGAACCGCACGAAGCCGGCAGGACCGCCCAACATGTTCAGGACAAGATCGGAATCTACGACCTCGAACTCTGATGCCCCTGGATGAGCGTATTCGTCGTAGCTGCTCCATCGGTATTGATCCATCGGTCCCGCGCCCGCTTTCGCGGGATTGGCGTGAACATATGCCACCGCCCTCAGGAGGTAGGCATCGTCCTCGATGGGTGCCGCCGAAAACCGGTCCTGAAACACGTGCCCCACGTGGTTCGAGCGCTTATTAAAGTATCGAGCATAGGGCGAGAGCAGCGCATGCATCGCGTCGCTGAGCCTACACGCCTCATCATGCACGATGAGATGCACGTGATTATCCATAAAGCACCAAGCGATGATATGGATATCGCCGGCGCGCATCGCATGCCTCATAAGATTGAGGAACCGATATCGGTCCTCATCGTCCTCGAATATCACCTGCTTGCCGTTCCCCCGAACGACTACATGGTAGTATCCCGACGCCGCAACAGCCCGAGGTCCCCGCGTCATATCTATCCCCCTCCCCATGATTTCCCTGTGAGCACGTTATTCCCCGTCGAGCCACGGCTAGTCTTGAGATCGAAACACCCGCGCCATGAGACAGTTGTGCCGGGTTAAACTGTCTCAGTCTGTATCCAGCTGCCTCAGAGACAGATTGACCCGGCACAACTGTCTCCCTTTAAGGTGACAGATGTGTCACGCGGTGGTCACATAGGCGCAAGCAGCAAAGTCCAGTATCGTAGGTGACGTATCCCTTCGACCCAAAGGGGCCACCTATGAACATCCTTTCTGTCGAGCACCTCACCAAGGTCTACGGCACCGGCGCCACCGCCGTGCGAGCCCTCGACGACGTCTCGTTCACCGTCGAGGCAGGCGAGTTCATCGCCATCATCGGCAGCTCGGGCTCGGGCAAATCGACCCTCCTGCATCTCATGGGCGGGGTGGATCGCCCCACTTCGGGTACCGTGCGCCTGCAGGGGCAGGATATCTTCGCCCGCAGCGACGAGGAGCTCGCCGTCTTCCGCCGCCGCGAAGTTGGCCTCGTTTACCAGTTCTACAATCTCATCCCCATCTTGGATGTCGTTGAGAACATGACGCTGCCCGTGCGCATGGACGGACGCGATGTCAACGAGAAGCGCCTCAAGATGCTCCTTCGTTCGCTCGGCCTCACCGGCCGAGAACACTATCTGCCCAACCAGCTCTCAGGCGGCCAGCAGCAGCGTGTGGCAATCGGCCGCGCGCTCATGAACGCCCCGGCCGTCGTGCTCGCCGACGAGCCCACGGGCAACCTCGACTCCAAGAACTCGGCAGAGATCATGCAGCTCCTGCGCGATTCCAATCGCCAGCTCAAGCAAACGCTCATCGTAATCACCCACGACGAGGACATCGCCCTCATGGCCGACCGCGTGCTCGCTATCGAAGATGGGCGCCTCGTGCGCGACGAGCGCCGCCGCGAGGTTCGAACGGTTTCGGTGCGGAGCGAGTCGGGACGTGGCGG
>NZ_CEWCAA010000071.1:0-8371 GCF_982429025.1 Enorma sp. | reverse complement strand
AGGAGGAATTGGATGAGCGGCGGGAAAACGCTTCCGAAGGAGCTAACTCTAGCGTTAATCGGGGCGGTAGGAATAATTGGTTGGGTTTTATTCAGCAACTATCCCGGAATCGGCCATATCCTCGTTCAAGCTGCTTCTGGAAATGCATCGCTCGTCGAGAGTCTTTGCATCGCCTTCATCGCCCTGTGCCCCTTGCCTCTTGGAGCTGGCATCGGTGGCATAATCTCCCGCAATGTGCCTCCAAGAAAAAATGCCTACACAACACCCAAGATCATCTTATTAGCATTAATCATCCTCTATGTCACAATTTGCATAGTCGGCACACTGTTCAGCATTCCCTGGATAGTCTCGCTTTTGGTTTCCCTCCTGTTTAACCCGGCAAGCTATCTCGCAACAACGCTACTTTGCGTATCTGCGTGCATTGCCGTACGTCATACATAAATCTGTCTTCAACAAGCTGGCGGCATTCGCGGCAGCCCTTCAGGACGAATGATTGCATAAAGGCCCACTACAGGCGCGTTCTTATCCCCGCAGCGAGCCTTTGCGCATCTTCCGGCGGTAAGCACCACCGCCAAGTGACGAAATCCGGCACCAAGCAGCTAGCTCCTGCGCTTCATGGTGGCGCCACCCTCACCAGGCATGAGACGGCGTGCATCGTAGACGCTTTCGACCTGGCTGATCGCCGCGAGCAATGGATCAAGGCCGCTCGCATCGGAAATTTCGACCAAGAAACGCAGCACCGCCATGCCGTCGCGCGAAGTCGAGGTGCTTGCCGAAAGGATATTCGCCCCCGCATCGCCGATCGCGATTGTCACGTCCTTCAAGAGCCCCATGCGATCGAGGCACTCGACCACGATCTCCACCTGGAAGAGCGCGTCCGCCTGGGTATCCCACCCAACTTCGATCATGCGCTCCGGGTGCTCCATGAGCCCCTTCACGTTGGGGCAATTCGCCCGGTGCACCGAGACGCCGCGACCGCGGGTGATGAAGCCCACGATGTCGTCGCCCGCCACAGGGTTGCAGCAATGGGCCAGGCGCACGAGGAGCCCGTCGCTCGATTCGCCCTTCACGATGACGCCCGAGCTATCGCGCCTGGGGCCGCGCGGCCGGCGGTTCGAACCGCGCGCGGGCTGCGCCGCCGCCCGCTGCTCCGCATCGGTCTTGGCAGGAGCCTCCGGCTTGGGATCGAGAATCTGCTCCACGCGGTTCCCCACCATGCGGCAGGCCACCTTGCCCGAGCCGATGGCGGCAAACAGGTCTTCGAGCTGGCGATAGTTAAGCTGTTCGCACACGGTGTGGAGCGCCCGGGTAGAACGGGCCGTAGAGATACCGTAACCGCGCTTGCGAAGCTCCTTGGAAAGGATGTCGCGACCGGCTGCGGCATCGTCGTCTTTGGTCACGGCGGTGAAGTAGCGCTTGATCTTCGAACGCGCCGAGGGCGTCTTCACGATGTTCAGCCAGTCACGCGAAGGCTTCGCGTTCTTGTTGGTGAGGATCTCCACCCGATCGCCCATGACGAGCTCGTGGGCGAGCGGCGTCACCACGCCATTCACCTTGGCGCCCACGCAATGATTGCCTACCTCGGTGTGGACGGAGTAGGCGAAATCGAGCGGGGTTGCCCCGGCACGCAGGCTCATGACGTCGCCCTTGGGCGTGAAGACGTAAATCTCCTGGTCGAAGAGGTCGACCTTGAGGGTATCCAAGAACTCCTTGGGGTCTTCGATCTCGTCGGACGCTGCCCAATCGAGCGAATGCTTGAGCATGTTGATCTGGTCGTCCAGGCGCTGGGCCTCTGCCGTCTTCGCTGCGCTCGAACCGCCCGACTTCTTGTAGAGCCAGTGCGCCGCGATGCCGTACTCCGCCTGCTCATGCATCTCGAACGTGCGAATCTGAATCTCGAGCGGACGAGCCGTGGGGCCGATGACCGTCGTATGCAGGCTCTGGTAGTTATTGAGCTTGGGCATGGCGATGTAGTCCTTGAAACGCCCCGGCATGGGATGCCAGAGCGAGTGGACCGCACCGAGCGCAGAGTAGCAATCGCCCACCGACTGGCAGATCACGCGCAGCGCCACGAGGTCGTAGATCTCGCTGAACTCCTTGCCCTTGCGCTTCATCTTCTGGTAGATGGACCAGTAGTGCTTGGAGCGCCCGTTGATCTGGAAGCCCTGGAGCCCCACGCGCTTGAGCTCGTCCGTGAGTGTCTTGATGGTCTCCGCCAGGTAGCGCTCGCGCACCTCGCGGCTCTCGGCCACCATGCGCGCGATGCGCTGATACGCCTCGGGCTCGAGGTAGAAGAAGGAGAGGTCCTCGAGCTCCCACTTGATGGAGCTCATGCCCAGACGGTCGGCGAGCGGCGCATACACGTCCATCGTCTCGCGCGCCTTGAAGAGCCTGCGGTCCTCGCGCAGCGCTGCAAGTGTGCGCATGTTGTGCAGGCGGTCGGCGAGCTTCACGATGATGACGCGGATGTCGCGCGACATGGCGAGGAACATCTTGCGGAGGTTGAGCGCCTGCTTCTCGTCCATGCTGCTCACCTCGATGTTGGTGAGCTTCGTTACGCCGTCCACGAGCCCGGCAACCGTCTCGCCGAACAGGCTCGTCACGTCGGCGAGCGAGACCTCGGTGTCCTCAACCGTGTCATGCAGGAGCGCCGCGCAGACCACGTCGCAATCCATGTTGAGCTCGGCCAGAATGATGGCGACCTCAACGGGATGGTTGATATAGAGCTCGCCCGAGCGGCGCTTCTGGGCAGAATGTTTCTCCGCAGCGAAGCAGTACGCGTGCTCGACCTTCGCGCAATCCTCGGGGCTCATGTACTTGCTGGAGAGCTGCGCTAGGCGGTCGTAGTTGTCGGCACAAATCTCCTGCGGAAGGTCGTCCGCCTTGGTGTAGTGCACCATCTGCGAGAACGATGTGAGCGACGCATCGTGCGCCGCGCGGGTTGCAGCATCCATATCGACCCCTAACCTCAGCTCCAGCCCTATGGCGTGATAGGACGGTTCACTCGTGCAAGCATATCATGAGCCGGGGCATCGAGCGCCCAGCCGCGGAATGTTGTAAACGCGAGACGCGTGCGGAGCCCCTCGAGATATCGCGTCGAGCTCGTGAGCGACATGTGCCCGGGCCTCTCGCTCATCTCGATGCGGCGCGCGTCGTCGAAGCCCTCGACTCGGGCGAAACCCAGCTCCTCGAAAATCGCGATGCCGCTCTTGACAGCCCGCTCATCAACCGGGGTGCGCGCGTCGATGGCGAGGCACATACTCGAGATGTCGAGGTCTGTGGCCGAGAAGCTCTCCTCGCCCGTCTTTCCGCGATGCGACCGCCACATGGTCTGAAGCGCCCGGTAGATGGTCACGAGCTCCTCGCGCTCGGGCGCCGCGGCATCGAGCATGCGCTCGTTGATGCGCGCGTCTCGCGCGGAGTACAGCAGGTGCACGGTAGCCGGCTCGCCGTCACGACCTGCGCGGCCGCTCATCTGGTTGAACTCGGTAGCGGAGAACGGCATGTGGTAGAGCACCACGTGCCGGATGTCGGGCAGGTTCACGCCCTCGCCGAACGCCGAGGTAGACACGATGCACTCAAGCGTGCCGGCGCGGAATGCCTCCTCGATGCGGGTGCGGTCCTCGCGCGAGAGGCCCGCATGGTAGAACGCGATGGCATGGGCGAGCTCGGGCACGCGCTTGCGAAGCGTGCGCGCGAGCTGGGCCGCTTGGTCACGCGAGTTGACATAGACCACGGTCTTCTCCCCCGCCGCCACGATGGAAACGAGGCGGTTCTCGCGGGCCGAGAGGTCGCGGTCGTCCTCGAGCTCGAGGTTCTCACGGATGGTCTTATCAACAACCACACGACTGGTATCAAAAAGCCGGCAAATCTCGTCCGCTGCGTGAGCATCGGCCGTCGCGGTCACGGCAAGGACCGTCGGGCTGCCCAGACGCTCGAGCACATGCGGAAGCTCAAGGTACGCGCTCCGCTCGCCCGACCTAGCCCGGGCGGCATGATGCGCTTCGTCCACCACGACGAAGCCCACGCGCCCAGACTGGGCGAAACGCTCCGCGTGGATGGCGAGAAACTCCGGCGTGGTGAGCACGATGTCGAGCGATCCGGCCGCGAGCTCGGCGAACGCTCGGTCGCGCGCGGGCTGGAGCGACTCTCCCGTGAGCACCGCCGCGCGAACGCCGAGGGCGGTGCAGGCTGCGATAAGGTGGAAGGCTTGATCGGCCACGAGCGCGCGAAGCGGGTACACGAGCACGCTTGCACGGCGGTTGACCACCGCTTCGCGGACGGCGTGCACCTGGAAGATGAGCGACTTGCCCCGCCCTGTGCCCATAACAGCGAGCGTATTCATGCCTTGCCCGAGCGCTTCAAGCGCGTCGCTCTGGGCGCGGTGCGGCGCGGAGGCCCCGATAAAGGTGTGCAGCAGCGAGCGCGTGAGCTCGTCATAGGGCAGCTGGGCCAGAAGGGCGCGGCGCGCGGCGCCCTGCCGGGCGGTAGCGGGCTCCGCACCGCTCTGTCGGGCGGCCGGGGCCTCCATGCCGGATGGTTCCTTCTTCGACGTTGCCTCCGACGAAGAATCGCGGGCTGGGCCTGCGCTCGCCTGGGCCCGCGCATCGGCATCGCCCGGCGCGTGGCAGAGAATGTCCTTCACCATGAGCTTGGGCTTCACCCGACCCTGCCAATGCTCGGCAACTGCCTCGAACACGAGGTCGACCACCGAATCGCAGGCGCACACGGTATCGATCTCGGGGACGCGGAACATGATCGCCGCCACGCTCGCAGCACCATCTGTCGCCGTGAAGCGCATATGGTCGCCGGTTTTTCCCACGCAGAAGCGATCGGCCATGGTCACGCCCGTCGCTGCAAGGAGCGGCACCTTGTTGCCCTGACCGAAGGGCTCGAGAAGCGAAACCTGCTCAATCGTCTCGATATCGAGCTCCGAAAGGCGCACCGTCGTGGCGATCTCGCCCGTGTCCTCGAAGGCCTCGGACGGGAGCTCCGAGAGCACAGCGTCGAGCCGATCGCGGAGGTCGTCCAGCCGGTCGGCGGGAAGCGTCACGCCCACGGCGCCCGCATGCCCGCCAAAGCGGGTGAGCAAATCGGAGCAGCGCTCAACAGCCTCGAAGAGGTTGACCGTGCCCACCGAGCGGCCGGATCCACGCGCAACGCCATCCTCGATCGAGAAGAGAAGAGCCGGCACATGGTAACGGTTGACGATACGGCTCGCCACGATGCCCTTCACGCCCTCGTGCCAGCCCTCTCCCCCCACGACCACCACGCGGCCGCCGGCATAGGTGCTCTCAACGCGCTCGAATGCCTCGTCGGCAAGGGCAGCCTCGATGGACCGCCGTTCCTGGTTGATCTCTTCGAGCTCGGCTGCGAGGCGCCCGGCCTCGATGGGATCGCGCGCGAGCAGCAGGTCGAGCGCGAGCGTGGGATCGGCCATGCGCCCGGCGGCGTTCAGGCGCGGTATGAGAGAGAACGAGAGCGAGTCGGCAGTGACCGTGGAGAGGTCCGTCTTGCTCATGCTGGCGAGCGCCACATACCCCGGGCGCGTGGTGTTGCGCATCTGGTCGATGCCCGCGGCCACGAGCGCGCGGTTCTCGGGAGTGAGCGCCATCATGTCAGAAACAGTTCCGAGCGCGGCCACCTCGAGCAGGCCGTGCCAAAGATCTGGCCGGCCCAAGCGGCCGCCCAGCACCTGCACGAGCTTGAGCGCGACGCCGGCGCCCGCGAGCTCATGCGAGGGGCCGCAGGAATCGAGCTTGGGATCGGTAAGCGGCACGCCCTCGGGCACCATGTCCGAGGGTTCATGATGGTCGGTCACCACGAGGTCTATGCCCCGCTCCTGCAAGAAGGCGACCTCGTTCTTCGCGGCGATGCCGTTATCCACCGTCACGACAAGCGATGGATGGCAAGCATCGATCACGCGCTCAAGGGCCACCTCGCTCAAGCCATACCCCTCGTCGAAGCGGTGCGGGATGAAGGGATGAACCTTCGCCCCGAGCGCACGGAGCGCCTCGGTGAGCAGGCACGTCGAGGTAATGCCGTCGACATCGAAATCACCGAAGACCGCGATGGCCTCCCCTTCTCGGATGGCACGCTCGACGCGGTCGGCCACCTCGGCCATGCCGGGAATAACGAGGGGGTCCGCCCAGTCGCGCTCAAGAGAAGGCGTGAGGAAGCGCCGGCCCTCTTCGACCGACGAGATGCCATGCGCGACCATGATGCGCGCCACGAGCGGGGCGATACCGAGCCCGCAGGAGAGTTCGTCGGCGAGGCGCGGATCCTGGTGGGCGACGACCCAGCGATGTGTGGTGGTAAGCGACGCCATGGCGATCACCTCGCCCAAACATCGCATGCCGCCCGGGCAACGATGCGCTGGGGCAAGCGGCGGAACGATTGGAGATGAAGGGCGCGAGGGCCGCTAGAGAGCGACCGCCGCACGTGTGCTATGCGGTTCATGGCGAACGTCCTTATGGAAGTGGCCCGCTGCGGCAGGCCGAGCTGCTGTTCGCCCATCATTATACGCGCCGTGCGGACATGCTCGCGCGAGAAGCGCGGGGCCCGAAACGATGGAACCTGGCCGGCAGGATGCACCATGCTCAGCATGCGAGCAGATAGCGCGTCTCGTACGGGGCGAGCTCGAGCGCACCGTTCAGCGCAACCGCTCCGGCCGCCGAGGCGCCGTCTGCCAAGAGGTCGCGGAAGCTGCCGTTATAAAACGAACCGGGTTCGTTTTATCATTTTCAGCGTGCGAGCAGGTAGCGGGTCTCGTAGGGGGCAAGCTCGAGTGAGCCCGCAAGCTCGACCACCTCGGCTGCTGCATCGCCCGCCAAAAGGTCGCGGAAGCTGCCGTTAAGCTCACCGGCTTGCACCGAAGCCGGCTGCCCGGAAGCGTTTACGGCCACGAGCACGCGCTCGCCGGGCCCGCCGTCCCAGCCCTCCGCCACGCGCTCGAACAGCAGCTGCTCGCTTGCGATCTGCACGTTGCGATAGCTTCCGTAGCAGAGCGCACGGGCGCCGGGCGCGAGCGCGCCCCGCTCGTCGCGGCCGCTGCGTGCGCCGATAAGGCGGCCGACCCACGCCGTAAGCTCGTTGGGCGCGGGCTCGTCGAAGGCGGGACGCAGGGCCCAGTCGTCACCGCCGCCCTTCTGCCCTTCTTGGCCCCACTCGCTCCCGTAATACACGCACGGGATGCCCGGCATGCCAAACAGCAGCCCGTATGCTGGCCGAATGCAGCCCGGATCGCTCAAGATGCTTGCCAAGCGCGATACGTCGTGGTTGTCGGCGAACGACAGCAGGTGCAGCCCTCGGTAGATGCACCACGGGTCTCCACCGAACTGACGGTGCAGCGAATGGGCAATCTCGAACATGTTGTGGGAGTTGAAGCTCGAATACAGCCCCTTGTAGCACTCGTAGTTGGTGCAGGAATGCAGCATGGAATCATTCACGATCTGGCTGTAGTCGCCGTGGAGCGTCTCGCCGATGAGCACGAACGACGCATCGCCCGGAACGCCGCCGGCTACGGGCGTTGCCGAAAGCTCGTTCGCGACCTCGCGCAGCCTCCGAATGAAATCGTGATCGAGCGAGTAGGCCACATCGAGACGCAGTCCGTCGATGCCGAACTCCTCACGCCAGGCACGCACACATTGGATGAGATGGTCGACCACCTGGGGGTTGCGGAGGTTAAGCTTCACCAGCTCGAAATGACCCTCCCAGCCCTCGTACCAGAAGCCATCTCCATAGGCGGAGTCGCCATCGAAGTTCGTAATGAACCAATCGCGATAGGCAGAATCCCACCCGTGCTCGCGCACGTCCCGAAACGCCCAGAACTCGCGCCCCACATGGTTGAACACGGCGTCGAGCACCACACGGATGCCGTGGGCATGGAGCTCTGCGACCGCCGCAGCGAAGTCGTCGTTCGTACCGAGGCGGCAGTCGACCGTCGTGAGGTCGCGCGTGTCGTAGCCGTGCGCGGAGGATTCGAAGACCGGGTTCAGGAGCACTGCACCAACACCGAGCTCATCAAGATAGCTCGCCCAGCTGGCCACGCGCCCGATGCGCGAAACGCAGACGCCGTCGTTTTCGCGCGGCGCACCGCAGAATCCGAGCGGATAAATCTGGTAGAACGTGCTCTCATATGCCCACATGTCCGCACTCCTTACAATCGCCTCATGGGATATGGCGGCAGGATTTCGCCCTATGCCGTCAGGAAACATGGTGGCGAGCGACTTTGCCCCGCAACCAGGACGGCCTGATTTGACAATATGTCAATTATGCATCATCGACGGGCGAGGCACCAGCGGAAGAGCTCGCTTCGCAGGGCGCAGAGGAAGGACAGCCAGCGCAGCCTCGTGGTCGCAGGGCGCAAGGG
>NZ_CEWCAA010000070.1:0-8375 GCF_982429025.1 Enorma sp. | reverse complement strand
AGACAGTTTAACCCGGCACGATTGTCTCACATGAGACAGTTTAACCCGGCACGATTGTCTCATGCGCTGATGGGCCACCGCTCGCGGAACGATGCTAGACCGTTCGCGGAGGGCGTTCGTGGAACCGTTCCATATTTGGACCGCTCGCCGAATCGTGAACGGTAGACGGCGCGGCGTACTCCATGAACGGTCATTTTGGAAACGTTTCATTTCTGGGAAAGAGCTGGCGAGCGATAATAAGGGCAACAGAAATTGGAAACGTTTCCAATTTCAATTCAAACGTGAGGAGGAAACTATCATGATGAATCGTCGTCAGTTCATCACGGCTGGGCTCGGTGCCACGGCAGGTGTCGCGGCGATCGCGGCTACGGGCTGCTCGGGTGGCAGCGGGAATGGCAGCGCGGCGGGCAGCGGCAGCGCGAGCGCTGCGGGCGAGGTTTACTACCTCAACTTCAAGCCCGAGCAGGATGCCCAGTGGCAGGAACTTGCTGAGCTGTATACCGAGGAGACCGGTGTTCCCGTAACGGTGAAGACCGCTGCTTCCGGCCAGTATGAGACCACGCTGAAGTCCGAGATGGCCAAGTCCGAGGCCCCGACCCTCTTCCAGGTGAACGGTCCGGTTGGCCTGGCCTCGTGGACGGATTACTGCCTCGACCTCGACGACGCCGACGTCATGAAGACCCTCACCGACGATTCCTATGCCCTCAAGGGCGAGGACGGCAAGACCAAGGGCGTGGCCTACGTCATCGAGTCCTATGGCCTCATCTACAACAAGAGCCTGCTCGACCAGGCCGGTTACTCCGAGGCGGACATTACCAACTTCGATTCCCTGAAGAAGGCCGTCGAGGACATCACCGCCCGCAAGGACGAGCTCGGCTTTAGCGCCTTCACCTCTGCCGGTATGGATTCCAGCTCCGACTGGCGCTTCAAGACCCACCTGGCCAACCTCCCGATCTACTACGAGTACAAGGAGAAGGGCATCGACAACACCGATGCCATCGAGGGCCTCTATCTCGATAACTATCGCCAGATTTGGGACCTCTACATCAACAACGCCACCTGCGAGCCGGGCGTGCTCTCCACGAAGACCGCCGACGACGCCACCGCCGAGTTCGTGACCGGCCAGGCCGTGTTCTATCAGAACGGCACCTGGGAGTACGCGAACATCTCCGAGGTCGGCGACGACAACCTCGGCCTGATCCCGATTTACATCGGCGTCGAGGGCGAAGAGGACCAGGGCATCTGCACGGGCTCCGAGAACTACTGGTGCGTGAACAAGAACGCCTCCGAGGACAACATCCAGGCGACGCTCGACTTCATCAACTGGTGCGTAACGTCCGATACCGGCACCAAGGCCATGTGCGGCGCCGACGGCGCCATGCCCTCCGGTGAGGCCGGCATGGGCTTCGTGATCCCGTTCGAGGGCAACCAGCCTTCCGAGAACGTGCTCAACCAGATCGCCGACGAGGTCAACTCCGAGAAGACCCCGGTTTCCTGGAACTTCTCGACCATGCCGAGCGAAGAGTGGAAGAACGGCGTGGGCTCCGCTCTCACCACCTATGCTGCGGACCAGACCGATGGCAACTGGGACGGCGTCGTGACCGCATTCGTCGATGGCTGGGCCACCGAGGCGGCCGCTGCGGCGGAGTAATCCGGTACATGCTGTAACGGGAGCCGGGCATCCGGCTTTCTGCCTGCATCGTAACGTCACGGCGGGCGGGGCAGGTTCCCGCCCGCCGTCGCTGTCTCTAGGGTAAGGAGGTCAGCATATGGAAAAAGCAATCAAGAAGTATTGGCCCGTCTTTTTGGTGCCCACGCTCGTGTCGTTTCTCATCGGCTTCATCGTGCCGTTTATCTTGGGCGTGTGGCTGTCGTTCTGCGATTTCACCACGGTGACGGACGCGCAGTTCACCGGCATCGAGAACTACCTTCGTGCGTTCCAGGACACCATCTTCCAGCATGCGTTCTGGTACACGGCCCTCTTCGCCATCGTGTCGCTTCTCGTGATCAACGTCATCGCATTCGCGCTGGCGCTCGCCCTCACGCAGAAGATGCGCGGGACGAACCTCTTCCGCACGGTGTTCTTCATGCCCAACCTCATCGGCGGCATCGTGCTGGGCTATATCTGGCAGCTCATCTTCAACGGTATCCTGGCGCAGTACAGCCAAGCCATCAACCTCAATGAATGGTACGGCTTCGCGGGGCTCGTGATCTTGGTCTCGTGGCAGCAGATCGGTTACATGATGATCGTCTACATCGCCGGCTTGCAGTCGATTCCCACCGACGTGCTCGAGGCCGCCGAGGTCGACGGCGCCGGTCCGTGGGAGCGCCTGAAGAGCGTCATCATCCCCATGATGATGCCCTCGATCACCATCTGCACGTTCCTCTCGATTACCAACGGCTTCAAGCTCTTCGACCAGAACCTGTCGCTTACGGCGGGCGAGCCCTCGAAGCTCTCCGAGCTCTTGGCGCTCAACATCTACAACACCTTCTACGGCCGTACCGGCTGGGAGGGCGTGGGCCAGGCGAAGGCCGTCATCTTCTGCCTCGTGGTCGTGGCCATCGGCCTCATCCAGCTGCGCGTGACGCGCTCCAAGGAGGTGCAGCAGTAAATGAAACGCAAGCATATCTTGAGTTGGGTGGGCACGGCGTTCTTCTGTGTGCTGTGCTTCATCTGGGTGCTGCCCATCCTCATCGTGCTCATGGATTCGTTCAAGAGCCGCACCTTCATTAGCTTGCAGCCCTTCGAGCTGCCCACCGAGCAGACCTTCGTGGGCCTCGAGAACTACATCCAGGCCATCGATCGCTATGGCTTCCTCGATGCGGTGTGGTGGACGGTCTTCATCACCATCGGCTCGGTCTTTGTCATCCTGCTGTGCTGCTCCATGTGCGCATGGTTCATCACCCGTGTGAGCAACCGGTTCAACCGGGCGGTCTACCTGCTGTGCGTGCTCTCGATGGTCGTACCCTTCCAGATGGTCATGTTTACCCTCTCGCTCGTGGCCGATCGTTTGAACCTCGACACCCCGTGGGGAATCATCATCATCTACCTTGGCTTTGGAGCGGGCCTTGCGGTCTTCATGTTCTGCGGCTTCGTGAAATCGATTCCCATCGAGATCGAGGAGGCCGCGCTCATCGACGGCTGCTCGCCGCTGCGCACCTTCTTCTCGGTGGTGCTTCCCATCATGAAGCCCACCTATATCTCGGTGGGCATCCTGCAAACCATGTGGATCTGGAACGACTTCCTCCTGCCGTACCTCGTGCTCGACACAAACGAGTACAAGACGATCTCCATCGTGATCCAGTTCATGAAGGGGTCGTACGGCCGCGTGGACATGGGTGCCATCATGGCGGCCCTCATCATGGCGGTCATCCCCGTGGTGGTGTTCTATCTGCTCTGCCAGAAGCACATCATCAAGGGCGTCGCCGCGGGCGCGGTCAAGGGCTAGGTCATCATGGACATCCGGGACATCGCACGGCTTTCCGGATACAGCCTGGGAACGGTTTCGCGCGTGCTGAACGGCCATCCGAACGTGAGCGACAAGGCGCGGATGCGCGTACTCAAGGTGGTCGAGGAGGTTGGGTACGAGCCTAATTCGAACGCCCGCTTCCTGAAGATGCAGGGGCGCACGGCCATCGCCGTCTTCGTGAAGGGCGCGCGGAACCTGCTGTTCGCCGACATCCTCGAGCGCATCCAGGCGCTGCTCTCGGAGGCGGACGAGCAGGCCGACGTGGTGTACCTCGACGAGGATGAGAACGAGGTGCTCTATGCGATTCACTACCAGCAGGTGCGCCATCCCAAGGGCATGCTTTTCTTGGGCGGTGACCCGGCGTTCTTCAAGACGTCGTTCAGCCGGGTGAGCGTGCCGGGCGTGCTCGTGACCAACACCGCAGCCGGGCTGGCGTTCAAGAACCTTTCGAGCGTCTCGACGAACGACGTAGAGGCCGCACGCGAGGTCGTGGAGTACCTGTTTTCCCGCGGCCATAGGCGCATCGGCATCGTGGGCGGCAACCGCGCGCTCAGCCAGGTGAGCGGTCGGCGCTTGCACGGTGCGGAGGAGGCGCTGCGGGCGCACGGTATCGAGCTCGATTATGAGCGCGATTACGAGCCCTGCCACTTCTCGATGGAGGAGGGCTACGACGCAATGGTGAGGCTCATCATGCGTTCCCCGGACCTCACGGCGGTCTTCGCGCTCGGCGACGCGATCGCGCTCGGCGCGATGCGCGCGGTCTTCGATATGGGGCTGTCCATCCCCGGAGATTTGTCGCTCGTGGGGTTCGACGGGGTGAATTCATCGCAGTTCTCGATTCCGCGCCTCACGACGATCCGCCAAGACACCCGCCTCATCGCGACGCGGAGCGTGGAAACGCTTCTGGCTTGTTTGGGCGGCGAGACCAAGCCCGTGCGCGAGATGGTCCCGTTCCAGTTGCTCAAGCGCGAGAGCGTGCGGGCGCTTTTGCCAGAAGATCGTGCCGGTTCCGCACCCGTCGCAGATGGTGGCGACGATGCGTCCAATGCCGTTGCGGCGACGATCGGCGTTGCTGCCGGTCGCGCTCCCGAGACGGCAAAAGCGGGACGGACCCGTGTGCGGGCGTCCCGGGTTCAGGTTAGTGAAAGGAGGGGAGTGATATGAGGCGTTCCGGCATCTTGATGCCCATGACCGCCCTGCCCTCGCCGTGGGGCGTCGGTACGCTCGGCGCCGAGGCGCGCGCGTTCGTGGACTTCCTATCCGCCGCGGGCCAATCGGTCTGGCAACTTCTGCCAATCGGACCGACGAGCTACGGCGATTCCCCTTATCAGTCCTTCTCTTCGTTTGCAGGCAATCCCTATCTCATCGATCTTGACGATCTGGCAGAGGAGGGTTTGCTCGAGCCGGGCGAGTACGAGGGGCGCTTCTGGGGCGATGACCCTGCGCGCGTTGATTACGGGGCGCTCTACGAGGGCCGCTTCGACGTGCTTCGCCGCGCGGTGGAGCGCCTTGAGAACGCGCGCGCCGACGAGCTCCAGGCTTTTTGCGAGCGCGAGAGCGCATGGCTCGACGATTATGCGCTCTTCATGGCAATCAAGGGCGACCATGGTGGCGCCGCGCTCTCGACGTGGGAGCCGGGGTTGCGCATGCGCGTTCCCGAGGACCTTGCCGTCGCTCGCAGCGAGCTCGCTTGCGAAGTGCGTTTCTGGAAGGGCGTGCAGTGCCTCTTCTTCAGGCAGTGGGCGCGCCTCCATGCCTATGCTCGCGAACACGGGATCGAGCTCATGGGCGACCTTCCCATCTATGTGGCCGAGGACAGCGCGGACCTCTGGGCGCATCCCGAGCAGTTCCAGCTGGATGAGGACCTTCGTCCTCGCGAGGTCGCGGGGTGCCCTCCCGATGGCTTTTCCGATACGGGCCAGCTTTGGGGCAATCCGCTCTTCGCCTGGGAGCGCATGGCGGAAGACGGTTACGCATGGTGGATCGAGCGCATTTCCTACCAGCTCGATCTCTACGACATCTTTCGCATCGACCATTTCCGCGGCTTCGATTCCTACTATGCCATCCCGGCGGGAGCGTCGACCGCGGCGGGCGGGCGCTGGCAGCCCGGCCCGGGCAAGGCGTTCTTCTCGGCGCTCGAGGCGAAGCTCGGCCCGTGTCCCATCGTGGCCGAGGACCTTGGCTTCTTGACGCCTTCGGTGTACCGCTTGCTTTCCGACACCGGCTATCCGGGCATGAAGGTGCTGCAATTCGCCTTCGATAGCAGGGATGGCGGCGGAAGCTTGTACCAGCCGCACAACTACACGCCGCATTGCGTCGCGTATGTGGGCACCCACGACAACGATACCGCGCTCGGCTGGCTGCGCACCGCGGATGCAGGCGACGTTGCGCTCGCCCGCGAGTACCTGCACCTCGATGCAGTTGAAGGCGAGGGCTGGGGCATGATGCGCGCCATCTGGTCGAGCGTTGCGGACCTTTCGATCGTGACCATGCAGGACGTGCTGGGCTTGGGAAGCGATGCCCGCATCAACACGCCCTCGACGCTCGGCGGAAACTGGTGCTGGCGTGCGCTGCCGGGCTACGCGACCGAGCAGGTTGCGCGTCGTCTTCATCGAGCGATGGAGCTCTATGGCCGCTTGCCGAAGGCGGAGGTTGCGGCACGGGACGCCGCGCTGAACGCCGAGGCCGCGGCGGAGGCATGGGCCGCGCAAAGCGATGCTCGTGTGCAGTCATCCGAGGAAACTACCCGATAAGGAGGGGCATACCATGGCAGAGGTAAGTTTGAGGCATATCGAGAAGGTCTACCCGCACGCCGGGGGCAAGCGCCGTGCCCACAAGGCCAAGGACGGCGAGAAGAAGGGGCCAAACCTCAAGGTGACGGACGAGGGCGTGCTCGCTGTCGAGGATTTCAACCTCGAGGTGGCCGACCGCGAGTTCGTGGTGCTCGTTGGCCCTTCGGGCTGCGGCAAATCGACGACGCTGCGCATGGTTGCCGGCTTGGAAGAGATTTCTCGCGGCGAGCTCTACATCGACGGCAAGCTCGTAAACGACGTTGAGCCCAAGAACCGTGACATCGCGATGGTCTTCCAGAGCTACGCGCTCTACCCGCACATGACCGTGCGGGGCAACATGGAGTTCCCCTTGAAGCTGCGCAAGATTCCCAAAGAGGATCGCGACAAGAAGGTCGAGGAGGCAGCGAAGATCCTCGGCATCACGCAGTACCTCGACCGCAAGCCGAAGGAGCTTTCCGGTGGCCAGCGCCAGCGCGTTGCCATCGGGCGCGCCATCGTGCGCGAGCCGAAGGTGCTCCTCATGGACGAGCCGCTCTCCAACTTGGATGCCAAGCTCCGCAACCAGATGCGTGCCGAGCTCATCAAGCTGCGCGAGCGCATCGATACCACGTTCATGTACGTTACGCACGACCAGACCGAGGCCATGACCTTGGGAGACCGCATCGTGGTCATGAAAGACGGCACCGTGCAGCAGATCGGCACGCCGCAGGATGTCTACGACCATCCGTCCAACGTCTTCGTGGCTGGGTTCATCGGCACGCCGCAGATGAATTTCTATGACGCTGAGCTCGTGCGCGAGGCGGGCGGCTCTTATACCGTGCGCGTTGGTGACGCGCAGGTGGTGCCTTCGGCCGAGAAGCAGGCGCGGCTCGCCGCGAACGGTGTGGGCTCGCAGTCGATTACGCTCGGCGTGCGCCCCGAGCACATCGCGCTCTCTGATGAGGGCCTAAACGTGCTGAATGGCGTGGTCGATGTGGTCGAGCTCATGGGCAGCACCGTGAACCTCCATGTAAACGCCTACGGTCACGATAGCGTTATCGTGGCGCAGGCCGCTTCGCTCATGGAGCACGCTGGCATCGTCAAGACGGGCGACGCCGTCTCGTTCTCGTTCAGCGGCAACACGGTGCACTTCTTTAGCAGGGAAACCGGCTTGAATCTTGAGTAGATGAGGCGGGGGCAAGGCGCACCGTTTGGCCGTTCCCTTGAGGCGGACAGGCGGGCACGTCGCCCCGGCCCGCGTTGCCCGGCCCGCGTTGCCCGGCCCGTCGAGTGGGCGAGGCCTTGAGGCCGGGATCGGGCCTCGCATGAGACGCCCTTCCTTCCAGACGGGACCCTTCCGCGTCGCTGCGGGAGGGCCCCGTACGTTCGTTTCACTTTTGGGAATATCTTTTCATTCGGCGTGCGGTATCGCTCGCCGTTGCCAGCGGAATCCTGCGGTTATTTAGAATGCGATCGGGTCATGCCCAGAGATGCTAGAGAAGAAGTTCCCAAAACCGGAATGAACTTGGCGGCACGCGGCTTCCTAGAACCCGAGGGCCTCGCGCGCGGCCTTTTTGATTCCCTTCCACATGGCGAAGCCCCAGACCGGCGTCTTCTCGAGCATCTCGCAGGCACCGGTAAAGGGATCAACGAGTATGGGCAGATCAAAGGCGGCAAAGTGCTTCTTCGGCAGCTCTTTGGTGAAGGCGACGGCATTTGCGTTCAAGGGATGCTGGAGCAAGATGGCGTAGGAGACCACGCCTTTCTGGAGCCCGCGCAGCGCTCCCTGGTAATTGTTGAGAGCCCAATCGGAGCATGCCTTCATGTAGGCCTGCATCTCGGGGTAACCTGCCGCGTCGTATGCGCTCACGAAGAAATGCTGGTGCATGTTCGCGAGCGCGGCGGAGAACCGTTTGGTAACGATAAGGTAGGCACCCAGCTCGGGAATGTACTGGGCCGGCTCCCCCAGGCGATTCGACATCGCCTGCACGAAGGCGGGAAGCATGCTCAGGGAATCGGAAGCGGGCGCTTGTGGGCTTGCGGCGGGCGCTGTCGCTGGTGCCGGGGCAGGCATCGTAGCGGGAGCAGCCGGAGCGGGGGCTACGGACGAGGCGGTAGGGGCTGCGGACGAGGC
>NZ_CEWCAA010000069.1:0-8574 GCF_982429025.1 Enorma sp. | reverse complement strand
GCCCCGCCGAGGTTCGCGCTGCCTGCACCTGGCCTGATTCCAAGAAGAACCTCGCGCCACTCATCTGAATACCCGCGTGAATCGTAGACACCGGGTGATTCCGTTTCAACTGTGTTCCCGCGGGCCAGTTCATTCCGCTCGGTATTGGGTATAGAGAAGCGTGGAAGAACACGACGAAGGAAGCGATTACTATGACGCAGAAGCATCTTCCGGAAGATACCTCGCGCGGCGAGGAGACCACGCTTGCCCAGCGTAGCGGAGCAGGATTGCCTGCCGCGCGGCGTGCGCTCGCAAAGCTCGAGCCAGGCCAGCTTGAGCATGCGGACAAGATCATCATCTCCGGGTTGGAGGTGTTTGCAAATCACGGCGTCTATCCCGAGGAGACGACGCTCGGCCAGAAATTCATCGTGTCGGCGACGCTTTTTGCCAGCCTGCGCAGGGCGGGGGAGACCGACGACCTAGGTGAATCGATTCACTACGGCGAGGTATGCCATGAGATCGACGCCTATCTGCGCAGCCATACGTTCAAGCTTATCGAAGCGGCGGCGGAGCATCTTGCGGACGAGCTGTTGCACAAGCATCCGGAGCTTCTTGCAGTGCGACTTACCATCGAGAAGCCGTGGGCGCCCATTGGTCTGCCGCTAAAGAGCGTCGGCGTCGAAATCGAGCGCACGCGCTAAGTGCATCGCAGTCTGAGCGGCTTTGGCGCTTTGGCGGCGCTGTTGCCCGCTCGTACGCGCTCTGAGGGCGGCTGCGGCGTTGCGATTGATGGCGAGAAGGCCCCATTCGATACAGGATGGGGCCATTTTTATGCATGAAATACCATGCAAATACGGCCCTACTCGGAGTGTTCAGAAAACCTTCCGACTCGAGCCTCGAACGCTGCAACACATCTAGCTGCGGATACTCAATATTCTCGCAGGTAGATGAGTTGCATTGAAAATGAAATTCTCGCCTCGAGTCGGTAGGTTTTTGGAGATGCGGCGAGTAGCCAGAAATCCTTATACGAAAGCCATGGCGCGCTGCCCCCAGCCTCCGGGAACGACCGCCCCTTTGCCGCGCGGTCGCCTCGTTGCGGGTACAGGCGTCTCGCCGCAGGTGCGTGCTTCCTCGCGGCCTATGCCTGCGGACGCGCTGCGGCTCGCGCGGGCTTTTTGAGCAGGGAGGCGATTGCGCGATTCTCGGGGCAGTAGATGTCGAGCAGCGTATGAAAGCGCTGGTTGTGGCTCGGTTCCATGAGGTGGCAGAGCTCGTGGGCAACAACGAATTCCAAGCATGAGGGCGGATACGCCGCAAGGCGCGCATTGATGCGGATGGCTCTGGTGCGCGGCGTGCAGGAGCCCCAGCGAGTCTTCATGGCGCGCACCTGCCATCGGCTGGCGTGAACACCCATCTGGTGCTCCAGATGCTCTGCGACGGCGGGTAGCGCCCGTTTCACTTCCTGTCGGTAGAGCTCTGCAACGAGGTCCTCTGCTTCGGCGGCGGCGCTTTCCGGCGACAGGGCGGATCCGAATGCCTTTTCGGACGAGACGAGCTCTCCCCACAGGGGGATGGTGCTCGGTGCATGCGCGGCGTCGCGTTCCAATTCTGCTTGTTCGCGATGGCGCAGAACATGCTGGGCGATCCACGAGGCTCGCCGGTCGAGGAACGCCTGCGCCCGCGCCGCGCTCGTGTGGAGTGGAATGCTTGCGACAACGCTTCCATCACCTCGGACGCGTAGGTTGAGATTTCTCACGCGCTTCCGGGTCACCGTGACCGCGATGGCGCCGGCGGGCGTGTCGACGTTCAGGATGAAGCTTGCGGCACCAGCCGTCTTTGGGCTTGCAACGTTGCTGCCGGGTGTCTTGCGTGCGTGCGCGGTCAAGGTGCCTCCTTCGCGGATGGGTCTTCAGTATGGTAGTGCATGGGCACCGAAAATGAGTTGCGGATACTCCGAGCGCGCTTGCCGTTTTCGGGCGGGATTTCGCCATGCTTGCTCTTTCCGGGCGATATTCGGACGCATCCGCCGTTCTTGGGCAATAGTTCGCCATCTGGGGCATGGAATATGGTGGATTATCGCCCGAGAGTGTCCCACATGGCGGATTATCGCCCGGCAAAGTCCTGCAGCGTAATTCCGCCCGAGGGCGCCCTGCATGGCGAATCGCTGCCCGTAAAGTCCCGTAAGGAGAATCGCTGCCCGAGAGCGTCCTTCATGGCGAAATCCCGCCCGAGAACTCCCCGCGGCTAGCGTCTGCATGCATGCTCGTCCAGCGCGCGTGCGTGAACGGCATTGCCCATATTCCCGTGGTAGCGCGGCATTGTTCGTACGCCTCCTGAGAGCTCAGTATTCTCCGTGCGCTCGCGGGGACGGCGTGGAGTCGCTTTTGCCACGCCGGAACGGTGTCTTGCCTCGCCTATACTGGTGCCTGCTCATTCGGTACGACGCCGCGCCGCGTGCGCGGAGGAGGGAGCCTCATGGTCGACGTTGCGATCATCTTCGGCGGCATTTCCACCGAACACGATATATCGCTTAAATCTGCAGACAACGTCATCGCGCAGCTTCCGCGCGACCGGTTTCGCCCGGTTCTCATCGGCATCACGCGGGATGGCATGTGGTTGCACTACACGGGCGATGTCGAGGATATCGTCTCCGGTGCCTGGGAGGGCCACGATGTGGCGCCGGTGGCGCTTCTGCCGGGTCGCGGCGAGAGTGCGCGGGGCGGTTTTATCGAGCTCGCCGAGGAGGGCGCACGCCAGCTCAAGGTCGACGTAGCGCTCCCCGTGCTCCACGGCCAGGGCGGCGAGGACGGCACCGTTCAGGGCGCGCTCGAGGCGTGCGGCGTTCCGTACGTGGGCTGCGGCGTGCTCGCCTCTGCGGTGTGCATGGATAAAGACGCCGCCCATCGGCTCGCTGCGGCGGCGGGCGTGCGCTCTCCGTTGTGCGAGGTGCTGTATCGTGGCGCTTCCGATGAGGAATGCCAGGCGGCGGTGGAGCGCTGCGGCGGGTTCCCCGTCTTCGTGAAGCCCGCTCGCGGCGGTTCGTCCATCGGCGTTTCCAAGGCATCGGACGAGGCGTCGTACCGCACGGCGCTGGAGGCCGCTTTCGCGCTCGATGAGAAGGTTGCCATCGAGGAGGCCATCCAGGGTATCGAGGTGGGTTGTGCGGTCGTGGGCGACGCGGTGCGCGGAACGAAGATGGGCGCCGTCGACGAAATCGTCATCCAGGGCGATGGCTTCTTCCGCATCCATCTCGAGAAGGATCCCGGTGCGAATACCGAGTTGCGCTGCCCTGCGGACCTTCCCGACGACGTGCTGGCGCGCGTGCGCGCCGCAGGCCGCACGGTGTATGAGGCGCTCGGCTGCTCCGGTTTCGCGCGCGTCGATCTTTTCGTGACGCCCGAGGGCGAAGTGGTGTTCAACGAGGTCAACTCGACGCCCGGCATGACGTACTACTCGCGTTTCCCGCAGATGATGCGCGTGGCGGGCCACGGGCTTGACGAGGTGCTCGCTGAGCTCATCGACGCGGAGCTTGAGGGAGTCGCATAAGGTACGGCTGCGGCGTCTGCCTTGCGGCACATCAGCGGCTGCGGCGCATCGGCCGCTTGCTCGTCTGCGCGATGATGGCGCCGCGGTTCACCTCGGCCATCCCGCGCCAGTTTAGTGTCAACGCGCCATGCGGCACGATTGCCGGGCGCACGAAAGAAATGAGGAACGATGTCCAATACCGGTAAGAAGCTTCGCGTTCATTATCGCGGTACGCTCGATGACGGCACGCAGTTTGACAGCTCCTACGACCGCGGGGAAACCCTTGAGTTCGTCTGCGGCGCCGGCCAGATGATCGCTGGCTTCGATGCAGCTGTGGTCGATATGCAGGAAGGGGAGAAGAAGACCGTGCGAATTCCCGCCGCCGAGGCATACGGCGAGCGCCGTGACGATCTCATTCTTACGTTCCCTGCTAACCAGGTGCCCAATATCGAGCAGATTAATGCGGGGGACAAACTCTTCCTGCAGACGCCCTCGGGCCAGCCCGTGCCCGCGACGGTGATCAAGGTAGACGAGACGGGCGTGGTGCTCGATGCGAATCACGAGCTCGCAGGCAAGGACCTCACCTTCGACATCGAGCTCGTCGAGGTTGCCGAGGCGTAGACTCCGCCTTGTATCAGGCATGGGTAGGGCAAGCCGGCCGGGCCGGGTTCCGTTTCGTGAAATGGGACCAGGCCCGGCCGGACGAGATAAGGGGTGTCGAGGCGGGCGTCGAACTGGGTGAAGAGGTTAGGGGCGTTCAGCCGTCTGTGTCGGCCGAGGCTAGGGGCGTTCAGCCGTCTACGCCGGACGAGACTAGGGGTGCCCGTCAGGGTTGGAATTACGCTCCCCGGATTTGACAGGCGGGGCAGAGCCCCTCGAAAAACGTATAGTGCGAGACGTCTGCATAGCCTGTCGAACGGGCGCAGCCGGTGTCTGCGCCGGCATCGTAGGGGAGGTCGAGATCGCTCACGGCACCACATGACGTGCAGATAAGATGGGCATGGTGGTCGCAGCGGTCGTCGAAGCGGCTTCCACCCGGTGTTTTAAGCTGCTTGATCATGCCCTCATCGGAGAGCAGCGAGAGGTTGCGATATACCGTTCCCCGGCTGATGCGGCCGTCGTGGCGCCGGACCTCGACGAACACATCGTCGGCGGTGGGATGGCCGTTGTGCAGGGCTCGAACGGCATCGAGGACGAGCCGGCGCTGCCGGGTATTGCGTCGCTGTACGGCCATCGGAGCCTCCTTGCCGTCGTGGTTGCTCGCGCTTCTGCGCGACGTGCGCTGCGCGGGTTTGCCCTGTTGCGCGCACGCGGCGGCGCGAAACAGGGCTCGGCGGGTGCGTGCGGCCGCGGCTACCAGGCTGGCGTGCGTAGCCGCGGCTACAGAGCTGACATGCCGGCGCAGCATCCGCGCACGTCATTGTATATGAGTATATTACTAACATTTACACGTGCACCGCAAGGTGCCCACTAATAACGCACGGAGAAGCCGGTTTCGTTGCTTTGGACGTCAAGCGCCTGCGCCTCGGTGAGCCAGACGCGGCAGCGCATGCGGGAGTAATAGGCGTGGACGGTGTCGAGGTGCTTGATGATGGCGCCGCTTGGGCCCTGGATCTCCATTTCGACCGATCCGTCGTCCAGGTTGAGGACCCAGCCCGTCAGTCCGAGCTCCCTGGCCGTTCCCTGGTTTGTCCAGCGGAACCCCACGCCCTGCACGTTGCCCGTGAAGAGGAAGCGATAGCGGACCGGCGCGCCGCCGTCTTGGGCGAGCGCCCTCTGAAGCTCCTTGATAATGCGGAGCTCGAGGGGGCTGCGCTGGCTGCTTGGGGCGGCGCTGCCTGAAGGACCGCCCGCGCGCTCCGCGTCGCTCCCACCTTGTCCTGCATAGGCGCGGATACGGTCGATGATACCCATCGTGCGCTCCCTTCGCCCGCTATCGTTCGCCTGCTTCGCGTGCATCGCTTGCCAGCGCGTCGGCGGGGAAGGACACGCCCATTTGACGGCGCGCCTCGTCCATGAGGGCGAGAGACGCCAGCGTGACGTCACGATAGTGCCGGACGTTCCCAAAGGGGCCTGCGGGCGCGTCGAGCGGGTCGGAACCTGCTTGAACCGCGTCGACCGCATCGCAAAAATCACTGAGCTCGTAAACCATGGTGTTAGGCACCTGCGGAAGCTCGAGCTCCTCCGTGCGAGCGCCCTCTTCGACATGCACCTGCTTCGCCGCCGCACGCACCGCGGTGCCCCGATGCTCGACGCGGGCCCATGTGGGTACCGAGATGCCGTCGAAGGTGAGCGTTGCGGTCTCGCTCTCGATTTGCGACGGCAGGCGGTCGTTGGTGATCTTGGAGAAGTGGAGCGTTGCTACGAAGTCGGCATAGCGGGCGATGATGACTCCCGATCCATCGAGGGGGCCATGGGTGAGGCCGCGAGTTTCCTCATCGAGGAGAACGGGAGCCGCGAGAACGGATTCGGGCGCGCCGAAGAGCTCGATAAGCGGCTCGACGGTGTAGACGCCGATATCCATGAGGGAGCCGGTGGCCATCGCGCAATCGAAGATGTTGGTGTGCTTCCCGGCGAGAATTTCGTCGTAGCGAGATGAATACTTGCCAAAATGAAGATCGGCGCGGCGAATGCGGCCCAGGTTGCGCATAAGGTCGCGCACGGCAACGAAAGCGGGGTCGTGCAGGGGGCGCATGGCTTCGAGCACCACGACGCCGGCCTTCTCGGCGGCATCGAACACAGCGCGCGCCTCGCGTTCGTTCGCGCCCAGCGGCTTCTCGGCGATCACGTGCTTGCCACCCGCGATGCAGGCGAGGGCCTGCGACGCATGGAGCGCGTTGGGGCTTCCGAGATACACGGCGTCCACCTCGTTGCTGGCGGCGAGATCCTCGAGCTCGGTGAAGGGGCGTGAGCCGCCGCGCGCCTCGGTGAATGCCTTTGCGCGCTCGAGGTCGCGCGAAAGCGTGCCTACGAACACGGCGCGGTCGCTCGCGTTGATCTCTTCGATGAAATCGCTGGTGATGGCGCTGGTGCCGATAGTTGCGATGCGCATGGGGCTCCTATCTGTCGTGGCTTCGCGGACGGGCGGTCGGGATATTCGGACCCGGCTCGGGCGGTCCTCGCGTCGGGCAACCAAGCTGTCCCACACTGCGGAGCCCGTCGGGGCGGAGCATCCGGCGACCCTCACCGCAACCGTACTCGCTTGAGGGTATTGTACTCGCGAATCGTCAGGTGGAGCACATCGCTTCACGTGCGTGAGCTATTGCGCAGCCACGGCTGATAGGGAAGCGCTGATATTCCCTCCGGGGCGATCGCGATTTCAGCTATTGGGCACTTCGGAGCGGAGGGCCCGGGTAGCCGTGCCGCATCCGGGCTGCGCCTTTTCCCACCCCTCGCCCGCCCGTGCCCGTCCGCCGCGCGGGGAAGTGCCCAAAAGTTGAAACCTCGACGGGGCGGATGCTTCCGGCGCCCCATGATCAGTGTTTCCCTAAGAGCAAAGGGGAGCTGTCCCCATTCGGTATGGTCTCGAAGAGCTAGTCGGCGTCGGTGAAGCCGGTATCGACGAGGAGGTTGCCGGAATCGGCAGCCGTCGTGGCGAGCTCATCGCAGCGTTCGTTGAGTTCATGTCCTGCATGGCCCTTGACCCAGACGAATGAGACCCGATGGGGCTCCATGGCGGCAAGGAGGCGCTGCCAAAGATCGATGTTCTTAACGGGTTTCTTGGCTGCCGTCTTCCAGCCACGGCGCTGCCAGCCTTCAATCCAGTGCTTGTTGAAGGCGTTGACGAGGTATTGGGAATCCGAGTGCAGCTCGACCTCGCAGGGGCGGTTCAACGTCTCGAGCGCCACGATTGCGGCGAGAAGCTCCATGCGGTTGTTGGTGGTGCGCTCGAAGCCCTCGGACAGCTCGCGCGTGAAGGTTTGCCCCTGGCTGTTGGTAAACGAGAGCACGGCGCCGTAGCCACCGTTGCCGGGATTTCCGCGGGCGGATCCATCGGTATAAATGGTCACCTTCACGCCGTCCTCTTTTCTGCCTCTATTCGGATCGATGCGTGTATCGGGCGGCTGCGCGCTTTTCCGCGAGTTGCCCGCTTTCATTCGAGCCGATATCTCTTCTTTTCCGTTCGCTTACACGCGCTTTGCGCGCCATTGCCCCATCGATTCTATGGTTGTTGACGAGGTTTTCAAAGCGCGTAACGCATTTTCCGCATGGGGCTCCAGGGTCTGGGTGCCCTGCGGTGGCGGGGAGGTTGGAATGGGCGAGATGGCGGCAGTGCTTCTCATGGTACTGGGTGCAGTGGCGGCCTTTGCCGCATCCGAGGTCGTTCGCGAGCTCGAGCGAAAGAGCGAGCGCCTCGTGGACGAGGCACGCGAGGCATGATTCCGCTGGCCGCCATCACCGAGCGTTTGATGGGCGGTTGTGTTGCTATACTGGCTGCGACAGATTCGTAGCCAGGAGGAGCGCCATGCAGTATCGAGTTGACCCCAGGACCGGACGCAGGCTCTCGGTTTTAGGGCTCGGCTGTATGCGCTTTCCAGGCAGCGTGCCCGGCAGGCCCGACCAGCGCCGGGCGGAGGCCATCATTGCGCGCGCCGTCGAGCGCGGCGTCAACTATCTCGACACAGCATATCTGTATCCGGGAAACGAGGCCGTGGTGGGTGCGGCGCTCGAGCACCTGGGCCTGCGCGACCAAGTGTTTCTCGCGACCAAGCTTCCCCATGCGTCGTGCAAGGACGAGGCGGACCTCGATCGCATCTTCAACGAGCAGCTGCGCCGCTTGCGAACGGACCGCATCGATTATTACCTCATCCACAACATTACGAGCCCAGCTCAGTGGACGCGGCTTGTTGGCCTCGGCATCGAGGCATGGATTGCTCGCCAGAAGGCGGCGGGGCGGATCGGGGCCATCGGGTTCTCCTACCACGGCAGCGCGGGCGATTTTTCCCTCGTGCTCAACGCTTACGACTGGGATTTTTGCCAGATCCAGTACAACTATGCGAACGAGCGCTACCAAGCGGGGACGGCGGGGCTCGTCGCTGCTGCCGGACGCGGGCTCGCGGTCTTCGTGAT
>NZ_CEWCAA010000068.1:0-8677 GCF_982429025.1 Enorma sp. | reverse complement strand
GCGCTCTTCGGCCGCAGCGTCCTCGCCCACCAGGTTGTGGGTCTGGCCGTAATCCTCGGCAAGGTCGAAGAGGAGCGAGTCGTGCACCTCTTCCAGGCAGTCCTCGCGCTGGTCGATGTTCGCCGGCTTGCGACAGGGAATCTTGTAGACCGGGTAGTTGGTGCGCGCCAGGAATCGGCCGCACTCAATCTCGTCCGGGCACTCCGTACCCATCTTGTGGCGGATGGTATGCGGAATCGCCGCGTATTCGAAACAAGGCTGGTTGCCCGGCACCGGCGCGCGGAAATAGGTGTAGCGGCCATCGGTCACGTTCACCGTCATGGCGTGCACGCCGAAAAGCCCATAGTCGCGCGTAGGCGCCTCCGCATCTGTGACGAGCGGCATGAGCGATGCGCCGCAGACCTCGGGCGGCACGGGGCATCCATGCGCCTCGAGTACCGTGGGCATGATGTCGATAGCCTGCGTGAGCTGGCCGGCGCGCTCGCCTGCGCGCGCCCCGCCCGGGAAGTGCACGATAAACGGCAGGTGCGCGAGCTCGTTGTACAGGTGCATGTAGTTCTTGCCCAGGTAGTCGCGCTCACCGAGGAAGTAGCCGTGATCGGTGGTGACCAGAACCATGGTGTCCTCGTAGATGCCGCGCTCCTTGAGCTTATCAACGAGCGTGCCGAACCAGTGGTCCGTCATGGTGACGAGCGCCTTGTAGCGACGCTGCACATAGTCCACGGCAGAATCCGGGATGTCGGTGTCGCTCACACGCTTGTAGGGCGGGATCTCGAAGTAGTCGCGGTCGAGCCCGTCGCTACCACCGTAGAGCTCCATGTACGTGTTGGGCACGTCGAAGGGCTCATGCGGATCGAAGGCCTCCACCATGAGGAAGAAATCGTCGTCTTCGGCGTTCTCGTCGATGAAGTCGCACGCGGCGCGGAAGGTGCGCGGGCTCGGCATGTCCTCCTCGCGCGGCCAGCGGCCGCGGTTCTTCTGGTACTGCTCACGCACGCGGCCGTAGAAGGTCTCGGGCATGTTGTTCGGCTCGTCGATGCGGCTCACCCAGGGGTCGCCCTCCTGGCCGCGGAAGAGCTCCCAGGTGTTGAAGAGCTGCAGGTAGCCCTCGCCGCCGGTACGGGCGTAGTGACAGTGGTCCGTGGCGATGTGCGTGTAGGTGCCGCCGGCACGCAGGCCGTCCACCAAGGTCACGTCGAAGGGCTCGACGGGGCCCCAGGGCCGCTCCAAAAAGTTATAGCGGCCGCACATGATGTCGCGGCGGGCGGGCATGCACGGCGCCGAGCCGATCCAGTGGTTGTCAAAGACCACGGAATCCTGGGCGAAGGCGTCAAGACAAGGGGTCTGCGCTGCGCCCTCGGGGTTGTAGCATCCCAGTGCGTCGCGGCGCAAGGTGTCCATCAGGACGAGTACGGTTCTCATGCGGGTACCCTTCCTCGTGAAATGGGTATAAGGACTCATGTTCCACAAGATGCCAGGGATCGCGATGAAGCCCGGGCATGTTGGGAAACACGGGTGCCTGGACCCGCCGTGCGGCAAACCGACGGGTCCAGGCCGGCTTTGTTCGCTTACGCGAAGATCTTGATGCCCGTGTAGTAGCCGAAGGCGGCGAACACGAGCGCGAACACGATGAGGCCGATGATGACCTGGGCCGTGTTCTTACCGTTGCCCTTCTTGATGAGCTTGTAGCACACCAGGGTGAGGATCACCGGGAGCATGTAGGGCATGACGGCGTCAAGCTGGTTCTGGATGACCAGCGGGTCGCCCTCTTCGAAGGCGAACTGCAGGCCGGTGGTGAGCTTGACCGTCTGCGGGATGAGGCAGCCCACGACGATGACTCCGAGGACGTTGGCCAGGTTGCCTAGGCGCTCGATGAGGGCCAGGCCGCCCTTCTCGATGAGCTCCATACCCTTGCTGTAACCCATGTGCACACCGAAGTACTTCATGGGCCAGTACAGCAGGTTGATGAGCAGGAACATCACGATGGGGCCGATGAGCGAACCGTTGTCCACGCAGAGCGAAGCACCGATGGAGCCCGCGATGGGATACCAGGTGAGGTTGAGCATGGAGTCGCCCAGGCCGGCGAAGGGACCCATAAGCGAGGTCTTGACGCCGGTGACGGCATCCTTGTGGTCCTCGTCCGTGCTCTCCTCGAGAGCGGCGCAGATGCCGAGGATCAGCGGGATCGCCAGCGGATGCGTGTTGAAGTACTCAAGATAGCGCTTGAGTGCGGTGACGCGCTCCTCCTTGGGACGGTCCTTGTAGAGCTCCTCGAGCACGGGCGAGAAGCAGTAGGTGAGCGAGAGCGACTGCATACGCTCGTAGTTGTGCGCAAACTGGCAGCCCTGGGTGCGCAGCAGAACCTTGTTCAGGGCATGCTTGCTAACGTGAGCCATTACAGATCATACTCCTCTCCATCATCGTCGCCTGCAGCGGTGGCGATGGCCGGAGCGGCCTGCGCGCCCTTCTGGCCCTCGATGACGAGGTCATAGAAGCCAGCGATGGCGGCGGCGAGGATCGCGCAACCGAGCGTCGGGATGCCCATGTAGGCGTTCAGGACGAAGCCAATGAGCAGGAAGATCCACATGTTCTTCTTCATCATCATGGTGAGCAGCATGGCGAGGCCCACGGCGGGCATCATGCCACCGGCCGTGCTGAAGCCGGACAGCACCCACGGCACATCGTTCTGCAGGAAGGCCATAATGCCCTCGATGACGTAGGAACCAATACCGGTGGCGATGAACACCGGCACGGCACGCGTCAGGAAGAAGCAGATGGCGCCGCCCCAGAAGTACTTGTTGATGGAGCTGAACTTACCGGACTCCGCAGCCTTATCGGCTCCGTGCAGGAAGGTCACGTTGGTGGTCATGACCAGGATGTTGAGCTGCTGCACCAGGGTGGCGGTGGGCACGCCGATGGCGACGGCAAGCGCCGTAGCCTCGGTCACGCTACCGCCGGACATGATGCCCAGCGAGGCACCCACGATGGTGCCGGAGATGACATCGGGCGGAACGTACGCGCCGATGTTGTTGACGCCGAGCCACATGAGCTCCATGGTGGCGCCGATGATGATGGCAGTCGTCATGTCGCCCAAGATGAGGCCGACGCCCACCGAGGCCAGAAGCGGCTTGCGGAAACCGAGATGGGGTCCCAGCTGATCCCACTCGCACAGGCCGGCCCACAGGGCAAGGAGCAGTGCTTGAAGCATTCCTTTTCCTCCTTTTCCGTTTCTATCTTTGCCTCCCGCTTGCGCGGTCGGCGTTGCCGCTGAACTGAAGCTCCGGATGAACCGGAGACGCCTACTGGACCTTGGCGAGCAGGTCCATCACGCGCGCCTTCTCGTCGCGCGTGGTCGGCTGCATCCACAGCTCGACGCCCATCGCGTCGAGTTCCTTGAACGCCTCACGCTCTTCGGGCGTGACGGACATGTTCTTGTGGACGCGGGTGCGCTGGTCGTTGAAGCGCATGCCGGAGACGTTGAGATAATCGAAATCGAGCCCGTTCTTACGAAGCTTGAGGGCGTCGATGGGGTTGCCCACGATGACGAGGGTGGTCTTCTTGAGGGTGGTCTTCGTGAGCACGTCGATGAACTTGTCGACGGTGAAGACGGAAACCTTGATACCGGGAGCGGCGAGGCCAGCGACCGAGCGCTGCACGGGGTCGTTCGCACACTCGTCGTTGGCGATGATGACCGATTCGATACCCAGATCGGGAATCCACGTGCTGGCGATCTGGCCGTGGATCAGGCGATCATCGATGTCGATAAGCTTGAGTGCCATGGTTGTTGCTCCTTCCTAGAGGTCGAGGTCGTCCTCGTCCTCTGCTGCTAACTCCACTTTGATTTCCTGGACCGACGTCGCGGCCTGCTCGGCGACATGAGCGCGCACCTCGTCGGGCGTGAGGTCGCCCGAGAACAGGAGGTCGATCACGATGGGCAGGTTCACGCCAGTGAACGCGGTGAGCTGCTTGCCCGAGAGCTTGGCGCGCGACGTCACGTTGAACGGCGTGCCGCCGTAGATGTCGCACAGCACCACCACGTGGTCGTATGCTGCGGCAAGCTCGTCATAGGCCTCATTGAACTCGGCTTCGAACTGGGCGACGCTCTTGTTCTCCGTCAGCGCGAGCGCACGGGCGCGCTCCTGCTTGCCAGCGAGCATCTCGGCACCCTCGAGCAGTGCGCAGCCAATCTGCGCATGCGTCGCGAGGATCACACCAAACGACATCTCGGTCCTCCAACCACATCGATTTGCCCGGCACGGCGCTTCATCCTGCCTGCTGGGCCCTCCCCTAGCCATCCTGACAAACTTGTACCTACAGATGTTCTTATTCGTTCGTTTCTGAACATTGCTGAGTCGGATAGCGAACACTGTGCTGCATGCATCTCGTTCTACATTATGCGAGATAAACCAAGGTGTTCAGCACGCTGATATGATAGCAAGAGTTGCGACAGTTTGTGCTGAAGTGTGAAAATTTTTCCGTTCAGCGACAAATACTGACCGTCTGCGAGATTTATTGTTTTCTTTTGTTCTTTCATGTTATTTTTAAGCTGGCGAAGGGAGGCCGAAATGCTCAAAGTTCAGCGCCAGGAAGAACTCGTCCGCTTATGCAACACCACGGGACTCCTCACGGTCAACGAGGCCGCGGAGATTCTGGGCACCTCGCCCATGACCATTCGCCGCGATATGGAGGAGCTAGCGAAGGACGGGCGCATCGAGCGCGTGCGTGGCGGCGCCCGAAGCATCGTGCCGATGGCGCAGGCGGCGCGCGAGTACCCGCACGAGAAGAAGCGCTCACAGCACTCCTCCGAGAAGCAGCATATCGCCCAGATCGCCGCCGGCCTCATCAACGAGGGCGACGCCGTGTTCCTGGGCGCCGGTACGACCTGCGAGCTCATCACCCAATACCTGGGCGAGAAATCCCTCAGCGTGGTGACGAACAGCCTGTCCGCCTTTGAGCTGCTGAAGAGCAACCCCAACATCGAGCTCTACCTGCTGGGCGGACTTTATCGCCCCAAGACGAGCGTGCTGTACGGACACCTCACTGAGGAAGCCCTCTCGTCACTCAGCGTGGACAAGGTGTTCTTCGGCGTGAACGGCATCTGCGCTCCGGACGTGATGGGCCACAACGTGGACATCTCCAACCTGCAGCGCATGGCGCTCGATAAGGGCCGTAAGCGCTACATCCTGGCCGACTCCTCGAAGTTCTTCCGGCGCGACCTCTTCACCTTCTACAGCCTGGAGCAGATCGATGCCGTAATCACCGATCCTGGCATCACCCCCGAGCAGCGCGCCGCCTGCGAGGAATACACGCAGGTCATGTGCTAGCGCAGGAATGCTGGCACCGGCCCGCGAGGAAAGGCGATCGGCCCGCTCCCCTATTTCCGCTAACAAGAAGCCGCCCGTCTGCTGCTATGCGGACGGGCGGCTCTTTGCTTCGCCGACTGGATGCGTGGCGGGCTCCCCCGGGCACGGCTGTCGCAGGAACTGGGCGGCAGGGCGCGTTACAGGTTTCCGCTGGAGCACGTGCTAGTCGTGGTACTCCCCGCGGTCCCACTTCTCCAGGAACTCGTCGAAGAAGTGCGGGTCGGCCTGCGCCTCGGGATCGGCCTGGTTCACGGCGTCGAGCTTGGCGACGAGGGCGTCGTGCTCGGGCGTGGGCTCATACGAGGCATTGATAAAGGCGAGCATGGTGTCAGCCATAAGGAACTCGCCGGTGATCTTGCCGCCGAATCCGACGACGTTGGCGTTGAGCACGCGACGGGCATAGAGCGCGCTCGTCATGTCACGGACGAGGGCGCAGCGGGCACCGGGCACCTTGTTGACGGCGTTGGTGATGCCGATACCGGTGCCGCAGAGCACCACACCCAGGTCGGCGCGGCCGCTCGCCACGGCCTCGCCCACGGCCTTACCGTAGATGGGGTAATGGGTTCGCGTGTGGCTGTACGGGCCGAGGTCCAGCACGGTGTGGCCGGCCTCCTCGAGGCGGTCGTGCAGATAGGTCTTCTCATCGGTCACGATGTGGTCGCAGCCCAGTGCGATGATCATAGTTCCCTCCTTGGGATTCAAGCAGACAGGGTGCCTGCGGGCGGTCTTAGGCCATCTTGTTGAGCATGTCCACGCGGATCTGGTGGCGTCCGGCGGCATAATCCGCCGCCAAAAACTCGTCCACGATGCGCAGGGCAAGCTCGGGGCCGACCACCTTGGGGCCCATGCAGACCATACGGGCGTTGTTGTGCTCGCGCGTCATGTAAGCGCTGCGCTCGTCGGAGATATTCGCGGCGACCATGCCCTTCACGCGCGTGGCGGCCATGTAGCTGCCCACGCCGTAGCCGTCGAAGGCAAAGCCCTGGGAGCCATCGTGCTCCAGCAGGTCATGCGCCACCGCGGTCGCGGAATCGACGAAGTCCGCGGCGGGCTCGGGGCTCAGGTCCACGACCTCGTGCCCCAGCTCGACCAGATGGGCGGCCACGAGCTCTTTGAGCTCCATGCCTGCGGCATCGGATCCAAGTACAACCCTCATGCTCGTTCCTTTCTCCTTGATGCGGGCTATTCCCGCTATCTCCTGCGCTTGCGCGCTGGTCCACAGAGTTATCGCTCGACGCGCGTATACTGCTCGAGCTCGAAGCGCTGCTCGCCGGTCAGTGCAGCATCGGTGAAGATCGCGTCGATATTACCGAGGTCGAAGAAGCCGTAGAAGTCGCGGCGCCCCACCTTGCTGGAATCGGCGAGCAGATAGCGCTCGTTGGCCTTCCCGAAAACCAGGCGCTGGAAACGCCCCTCTTCGGCGTTGGAAGTGAAGATGGAGCCGTCGGTCACGCCGTTCGCGCCGATGAACGCCTTATCAATACCGAGCGATGCAATGGCGTCTTCGGCCATAGGGCCGACGAAGGCATGGGTCCGGCTCCGGTACGTGCCGCCCACAAGGCACAGGTCGCATCCCTCGCGCTGCTCGAGCAGGCTAAATACTGCCAAGCTGTTGGTGACGATGCGGAAGGGAACCTCGGGCAGCGCGGACACCATCTGCTCGATGGTGGTGCCGGCGCCGAGGAAGACCGTGTCACGCGGTTCGATAAGCGCCGCGGCGCGACGAGCGATATCGCGCTTCTCCGCGGCATGGAGGCGCGCCTTCTCCCCATGGGTGAATTCGCGTTCCACCAGCGTGCCATGCGTCGCGGCGGTATGGCGCAGGCGTGCTCCGCCGTGGACGCGCTCGACCACGCCGCGCACGGCAAGCTCCTCGAAGTCGCGACGGACCGTCATCTCGGACACCGCGAGCTGCTCGGCAACCGACCGCACCGATGCGGTGTGTTCATCACCCAGCAACTCTAGGATGCGTTCCTGGCGCTCTGCCTTGAGCATAGGGCTCCCTCCTCCGCGCATGCACCGCTCTACTACGTAGGGTATGTTTGAATCTGTTTGATTTTGGCACTATATGTTATAGTACATCATAATCGCACAATATCAAACAGATTACTTGTTATATTTTGAGCGATACACACGCCGTACGCTGCCTTAGACGGTGTACCATCGTAAGAGTTACCGAGCGACCATATCGGGGGCGGCCGTGAAGCATATTGGGTTCCTTATCAAACCTGCGTCAGCATCGTGCAACATGCGTTGCCGGTACTGCTTTTACGCCGATGTGGCTGAGCACAGGTCCGTGCCGTCGCACGGCGTCATGGGTGAAGACGTCATGGATGCGCTCATCGACCGCGCGCTTGCCGTGGGCGCCGATGCGAGCGTGACCTTCGCTTTTCAGGGCGGCGAGCCTACGCTTGCAGGCCTGGAGTTCTTCCAGCACTTCACAGATCTTGTTGAAAGCAAACGCAACCAGCAGCAAATCCATTACGCCATCCAGACCAACGGCTACCTCGTGGACGATGCCTGGGCGGAGTTCTTCCACGAGCATCGGTTCCTGGTGGGGATCTCGCTCGACGGCGACCGCGAGCTGCATGACTGGCTCCGGCCGGATGCTCAGGGAGCGGGCACCTACCGGCGCGTGATGGATGCCATCGGTTTGCTTAGGACCCATCAGGTCGAGTTCAACGTACTCACCGTGCTCACCGGGCAGCTCGCCCGGCATCCGCAGCGCCTGTACCGCTTCTACCGCAGTAACCATCTGGACTATGTTCAGCTCATCCCCTGCCTGCCGGGCCTGGACGATAACGTTGACGAGTTCTCGCTCACGCCCGAGGCGTTCGCGTCGTTCTATAAGACCTTCTTCCGGATGTGGGTCGAAGACTTCAGGCGCGGCAATCGATTCTCGGTAACGCTCTTCGACAACGTCATCCCCCTCTTCGCCGGCATTCCGCCGCAGCAATGCGGCATGCTGGGACGCTGTGCCCCTCAGTTCGTGGTCGAGAGCTCGGGCGACGTATATCCATGCGACTTCTACGTACTCGACCGCTACCGGTTGGGTAACGTGCTCTCTGACAGCCTTGAGCAGATGGCGACGAGCAACACGCTGCACGCCTTCCTCGCCGAGCCTCGGCGCGCCTGCGCCGCGTGCGTCGACTGCCCCTTCGAGCGCATCTGCCACCGCAACTGCAAGCGGCTCAACATCGCCTACTATCGCGAGGATTACTGTGGCTACCGCGATTTCCTTGAATACGCTGCGCCGCAGATGGCCGCTATCGCGCGTACGCTTCGTTAGGCAGCCCGATCGTACGCATCTAACT
>NZ_CEWCAA010000067.1:0-8883 GCF_982429025.1 Enorma sp. | reverse complement strand
GTCCTCGCAAAAAAGGCCCCCTGGGCCTTTTTTTGCTGCGGAACTGCGCCAGAGGATAGAGGGCGGCGTGCCTGAGGGCTCGGCCATTGCCGGAAAATGGTTGGGCCTGCGAGGAGATACGCCGCGCCGGGTGGGGGACCGGGGCTTTAGCCTGACGGGTTGCTTGGAGTTGCGGGCCCGAACAACAATGCATTCAAATACTCATTCAAGGCCGATGGTTGCGAGCGCCGCTCGCAACCGAGCGAAGGGGCCCAGGGTTGCTTCTGAGCGCTTCCGCAGCGATTCAGCTTTGCTGAATCGCGAGGACCAGCGAAGAAGCAACCCGGGGCCCCGGTCAGGTGGAAAGCCTTAGCGCTCGTACACCGTTCGGCCGCCCACGATGGTGCGCGCGACCTCCAGGTCGGAGTCGACGATCGTGAGGTCTGCGTCATAGCCGCAGGCGATCTGGCCCTTGGCGGCAAAGCCGATGAGCGTTGCCGGATTCTTCGTCATGAGGCGCACGGCATGCTCGACGTCTGTATCGGCGAACTTCACGATGTTGCGCAGCGCCTGCGCGAGCGTGAGTGTGGAGCCCGCACGCACACCGGTGGAGGCGAGCTTGGCGTCGCCGTCCTCAACCACGACATCGTTTACACCGAGCTTGTAGTTGCCGTCCGGGAGGCCTGCAGCCATGATGGAGTCGGTGATGGCCACCACGCGGTCCCATCCCTTCGACTTCAGATACAGTCGCACGCTGCCGGGATGCAGGTGGCGTCCGTCGCAGATGGCCTCGACGTACAGGTCGCTCTCGATGGCGACGCCCCAGATCGCGGGGTCATGCTGATGGAAGAGGCGCATGGCGTTGCCCAGATGGGTCGCGCTCGCCGCACCGGCGCGCACGCAGGCCATGGACTGGTCGTACCCGGCGCCGCTGTGCCCGATCGCGCAGGTGATGCCCAGGGCGTTGAGTTCGGGGATGAGCTCCTCGACGCCGGGAATCTCGGGGGCGAGGGTCGTGTAGCGCACGTGCCCGCCCGACGCGTCCTGGTACTCACGGAACAGATCGATGCTTGCGGTGTGCATCAGCAGGTGCTCGGGCATGGCGCCCTTGTATTCGCTCGAGAGGCAGGGTCCCTCGAGATGGATGCCCAGAAGCGCGGCGCCATCATAGGGGCCGCCCTCGATGACGCGCTTCGCCTGCTCCATGCACCAGAGCGTTTGCTCGGGCGTGTCGGTGAGCACCGAGCAGAGCCAGCCGGTCACGCCCTGGCTGGCGAAGAACCGGCCGATGGTTCGTAGGCCCTCTTCATCGGCGGCGTTCACGTCGACGTTGGCAGCGCCGTGCGTATGAATGTCGATGAAGCCGGGCAGTACGGTCATGCCCTCGGCGTCGAGCTCGGGCAATTCACGGAGATTCGCATATGAACGAGGTAGGCCGGTGATGCGGCCGTTCTCCACGACGACGTCGCAGCGCGTGCTGCCGGTCGGCAGGACCACCGTTGCGCCCTTAATGTAGAGCGAAGAGTCCATAAGGTCTCCCTTCTCGCAGACAGCGGGCCTCGGGATGGCCCCGGGCCCGCTATGTTAGACGGTTAGTATGCCCGCTGCGCCGCGTTCGCGTTCACATAGATGAGCGCATCGGGATGGTTCTGCAGCAGCGTCGCGGGGAACCCGGCGGTGACCGCTCCGTATGCGGCCCGGCGCACCACGGCGCGGTGCCAGTCGCGGAACACGCCCAGGCGCACCTTGCGGGCGCCCAGGATCTCGTGCATGCCGATGGTCACGCAGCGACGCGGGAAGTCCTCGAGGGAGCCGCCCATGTCTGCGATGCAGTTCGTGGCACGCGTCTCGGGGTGAATATCGAGCGTGCGCGTGCGGAGGGCAGCGAACTCGTCGGGCGTGAGGCTTTCGTCGGGCTCGTTGAAGGCAAGGTGCCCGGTGATGCCGATGCCGCCGAAGGCGATATCGACGCCTCCCAGCTCCTCGATGAGCGCGGGGATGCGCTCCAGGTCCGTGGGATCGGGGAACACCCGCTGCTCAGCAGGCATAAGGAGCTCCGGATCGATCTTGCCGTACACCTCACGGTTCATGAAGCCGCGGAACGACAACGGGTCGGACTCGTCGATCCATGCGCCATCGTCGGTGAGATACTCGTCCATGTTGATGAACCAGCAAGACTTGAGCGAGAGCTGGCGCTCGTTGACGAGGCGCACGAAGATGGGGTACTGCCCCACGGGGCCAACCGGGCAGATGAAGACGGTCTTCTCGCCAAGAGCGTTCTTGCGCTCGATCTCGGTCACCATCTCGAGGGCCATCTGGTAGAACACCTCGCCGGAGTCGCCCAGCTTGAGAAGGGGCACGCGTGCCCCCTGGCCAAGCTCCTCGGCCGAGATGCGGTAGTAATCGTGCTTCATGTTTCGTCCTTTCACGTCGCGACGAACGATTCGCGTGAGTTGCCGGAAACGTGGCGAGGAGGATGCCCGGGTGAAGATGCCCATGGCCGTTTCTCGCATGCCTTCCATTCGCCGCAGGTATTCCCATAATGCTAGACAGCCGGACGCTGCTCGCGCAGGGCCCGGCTGCTCGTTAGACTACACAGGTTGATCCTGCGGGAGAGGCTACTTGATCTCCTCGAAGATGGTGTTGGCCTCGTCCATGATGTCGGTCTTCACGTAGTTCTCTACCGGAACCTCCTCGGTGACGGTGCCGGCGTCGAGGAAGACCTGCTGCTGGGCCTGGTAGTAGCCCAAAATGGTGTCGGTGTCGCCCTGGCAGTCGACGGCGCCCTGCCAGTCGCCCTCGCCCGTGGACTGCAGGAGGGTCTCCTCGGGAAGGTCGAGCTCGGAAGCGAGGAGCTTGGCGACGTCCTCGATGTGCTCAGCGCGATACACATGGCCCTTGGCGATGGCGGCACCGAAGCGAGCGAGCACCTCGGCGTTCTCGTCGGCGTACTCGGGCAGGCACACGTAGCTGCCGGGGAAGGCGACCTCGTCGGAGTAGTCGGTGTTGGTGCCGAGGACGAGGTAGTTGTCGCCCAGCTGCTCCTGGATGGTCACGGTGTTGGGCGACCAGGTGGCGGCGGCGTCGATCTGGCCGGAGATGAGGGCCGTGGTCATGCCGGAGACGTCCATCTCAACCTTGGTGATGTCGTCTTCGGTGAGGCCGGCGTCACGCAGCACGAGGCCGAGGATGATCTCGGAGGAGGTGCCGGTGGAGACGCCTACGGTCTTGCCCTTGAGGTCAGCGGCCGTGGGGACCTTGGTCTTGTCGACCACGACGGCGTCGGCCTGGGAGAGCTGGTCGAAGGCGAAGACAACGGCGTCGCCGGAGATGCACAGCGTGTGCGCGCCGTGCCCGATCTGGGCGATGTCGATGTCGCCGGACTGCATGGCCGTGATCTCGGCCGGGCCGCCCTGGAACTGAGCGGTCTCGACGGTGATGCCTACCTCATCGAAATAGCCCTGGTCGATGGCAGCGAAGAGCGTGCCGGCGGAGCCGAGGTTGGGCATGAAGGCAACGCGGAGCGTCACGGGATCGTAGGACGAGCCGCCGGTGGCGGCGCTGCCCTGGGTGCTGCCAGCGGGCGTGTTGCTGCCGCTGCAGCCGGCGAGGCCGGCGGCCATAAGGCCGAGTCCGCCGAGACCGGCGAGCATGCTGCGACGGGTGATGTTGATATCGTTCAGGTTGGACATGATCTTCTCCTTCTCTTGTTCAACCTCGCACCGTGCGGGACGGTGCGCTTTTCCCACTTGAGAGCTGGGCGGCGCCTCAGGCGGCCGCCCGAGGCGCCCGTTATTTACGAACCGACAGGTACTCCTGGTAGACCTGGCTCCAGATCTCGTTCTTGAGCTCGAGGAAGCGGGGCGTCATCTTCGTGGCCTGGTCGCGCGGATAGGGGATATCGATGTCGATGATGTCCTTCACGCGGCCCGGGCGCGCGCTCATGATCACGCAGCGCTGACCCAAGATGATGGCCTCTTCCACGTCGTGGGTGATGAAGAAGCAGGTCTTGCGCTCCTTCTCCCAGGTCTCGATGAGCTCCTGCTGAAGCTGGGTGCGCGTCTGCGCGTCGAGTGCGCCGAAGGGCTCGTCCATAAGGAGCACCTGGGGGTTGGTGGCATAGGCGCGCGCGATGGCCACGCGCTGCTTCATGCCGCCCGAGAGCTCCTTCGGATAGTGGTTGGCGAAGTCCTCAAGGTCGACCATCTTGAGATAGCGGTGGGCGATCTCCTCGGCTTCTTCCTTCGATTTACCCTGAAGCTTCAGGCCGAACATGACGTTCTTGATAACCGTGAGCCACGGAAAGAGCGCGTACTGCTGGAAGACGATACCGCGCTCCGGGCTCGGCCCATCCACCGGCTTGCCGTCGACCGTAACCTGGCCCTCGGTGGGCGTCTCGAGGCCGCCGATGATGTTCAAGAGCGTGGACTTGCCGCAGCCGGAGGGACCCACGACGGTGATGAACTCATTCTCGTGGATGTCGAGGTCGACGCCATTCAGGGCCACCATCTCACCCTTGCGAGTCTGGAACTTCTTCACCACATGGTCGATGTGGACCTTTACTGCTGAACCGTTTCCTGCCATCCGGTGAACCTCCTTTCGAGGAATCGAACGATCTTCTCAAAGCAGATGCCGATGATGCCGAGCATGATGATGCCGAGCAGCACCGTATCCATCTGGTAGTAACCGCTGGCCTGCTGGATCATCATGCCGAGGCCGCGGTCGCCGCCGACGATTTCGGAGGCCATGAGCGTGGTGAGCGAGGTGGACAGGCCGAGGCGCGCCGCCACGAGGATGAAGGGCGTGGTGGCGGGGATGGTCACCTTGAAGAAGATGTCGGTCTGCTTGGCGCCGAGCACGCGGGCAGCCTTGATGAGCGTGGTGTCGACGCCCTTGATGCCCTGGTAGATGGTTACCACCTGAACGAGGAAGGACGCGATGAAGATGACCGCGATCTTGCTCTCGTTGCCAATGCCGAGCCAAGCGATGAGCAGGAAGACGTAGGCCAGGGGCGGGATGTTGCGCACGAACTGAATCCACGGTTCAACGATGTGGCGGATCGGGTCGTACCATGCCATGAGGAAGGCGACGGGGATGGACGTGATGAACGCGAGCCCGAAGCCGATGAGCACGCGCGACAGCGATGCCCAGACGTGCTCGAGCAAGATGCCGCTCTCGAGCTTGCTCACAAACGCGGCCCCCACCTCGGCCGGCGGCGCGAAGACGGCGGGCAGCTGGCTCGAGGCGACGAGCCATAACGCGATCGCGCAGGCGAATGAGATGAGCACCCAAACGGCGTTGGGTATCTTCGCCCAGATCGGTTTCTTCTTTTCCTGCATGTCGAAGGGCTCCTTTCTCAGCGTGGTAAGGCGTGGTTGCTCATGACCACAACTTAAACGTATAAGTAGAGCAATGACCGAACACACCTAGAATATTAGTCATGATGCGATGGGAAAAACAGGAAAAGATTGGCGCTCAAATCCCGCAAAAGAACGTTTCAGACACATTAAACAGCAGGTAGATATGCTTAAAATGAACCTTAAATCATGCGAGGGGATATTCTATAAACGGTCGGTTTACGCCGCTCAGCGGTATATTGGAAAGAAAGGTGTGATTCTCGCGTGTGGCCTGCGCTTTTGTGTTAACTTAAACGTATAAGTTGAACGATACCGCGATAATGCTGCTCGTTCGCTCGTTTTATACGTCGGCCACGAGATACGGGAGGGTGCATGGGCAAGCGCGTTACGCTCAAGGACATCGCCACCGCCGCCGGTGTCACCACGGCGACGGTCTCGTATGTTCTCAACGACACCCCAGGCCAAAAGATTGCTCCCGAGACGCGCGAGCGCGTGCTCAAGGCCGCGCGCGAGCTGAGTTATGTGCCCAATAGCGCGGCGCGCACCCTGCGCGCCCGTCGCTCGCAGTGCGTGGGCGTGGTGGCCAAGAAGAACCTCGCCGTCCCGCGCTTCTCGCAGACCATCCGCGGTATCCAGAGCAGGCTCGAGGATATCGGCTATAACTTGCTGCTGTGCACTAATAAGGTCAAGAAGGGCGGATTGAGCGACTATCTCATCGCCTATCTTGAGGGCCGTGTCGATGGAATCATCTTCCTCGGCAAGGATAACGTTGGGCCTAGCGCGGAGAGCGTCGAGGTGATCGAGCGCGAGCGCGTTCCGTTCGTTGCCTACGACTGTGTCGAGCGTGCGAGCGCGTATAGCACGGTCGATTTCGACTACCGGGGCGGTGCCCGGCTCCTTGCCGAGCGCGTGCTCGCGTCGGCGCCGCGCCGGCTCCTCTACATCGCGCCCGATATCGACGCTCCCCAGGAGCGCCAGCGCGTCGAGGGCCTTTCCGTTGCCCTGAAGAACAGCCCCGAGACCGAGCTTATTGAGCTTACGGTTCCCATCACGCTGGATAACCTCGATACATGGGACCTCCGCTACTCGATAGGCGCTACGCCCGAGGGTGACGAGCTCACGGCTTCCTTCGCCCGGGCGCTCCGCGAGGCTGTCGGCGGGCTCGAGCGAGGCGACGCGGTCATCGCGAGCTGGTCGGGGTGGACCGAGCCCATCCGCTACCGCTGCCGCGAGCGGGGGATCGTGACGGCGGAGCTCGCGAACAACGGCGAGAGCAATTTCTACCCCGACCTCTGCGTTCGCCTGCCCAACTTCGACGCCGGTGTGGCGTGCGCCGATGAGCTTCTCTCGCTTATCGACGGCAAGCCCTCGAGCGCCCGCCTCCTGCACCTCACGAACGTGCTCGATGGCACGCGAGGTGCTTATGGGGAGGATATCTACTGAAACGCGCCGGCGCCGCCGGCTGGATGCAAAGGAGCCTGATTTCTATGCCACTCGTTCCGCTCAAACCCGTTCTCGACGCCGCCCGGCGCCATGGCTACGCGCAGGGGGCGTTCAACGTCAACGCGGTGTGCCAGGCCAAGGCCGCCATCGAGGTGCACGAGATGTTCCGCAGCCCCGTGATCTTGCAGGGGGCGGACCTCGCCAACGCCTTCATGGGGGGCCGGGCAGACTTCGCGAACGGTACCGTCGAGGACAAGATCCGGGGCGCGAAGAACATCGGTGACGCTGTCAAGCTCTATGGCGAGCATTCGCCCGTACCCGTGGTGCTCCACCTCGACCACGGGCGCGACATGGAGAGCGTGAAGGCTGCCATCGCGGGCGGTTATACGTCGGTCATGATCGACGGCTCTTCGCTGCCGTTTGAAGAGAACAAGGAGCTCACGCGCGAGGTCGTGAAGTACGCGCACGCCCGTGGCGTCTCCGTCGAGGGCGAGCTCGGCGTGCTCGCCGGCGTGGAGGACCATGTGTTCGCGGCATCGTCCACCTATACCAACCCGCTCTCGGCGGTGGAGTTCGTGCGTGACACCGGCGTTGACGCGCTCGCCATCTCCTATGGCACCATGCACGGCGCCTCCAAGGGCAAGAACGTCAAGCTGCGCCGCGAGATTCCCATCGCCATCCGCGAGTGCCTGGCGCACGAGGACCTCGATTGCGCGCTCGTGAGCCACGGCTCCTCTACGGTGCCGCAGTACATCGTGCGCGAGATCAACGAGCTGGGAGGCCAGATCGGCGAGGCGCACGGCATCCCTGTCGCCGAGCTTCTGGAGGCCATCCCCGCCGGTATCAACAAGATCAACGTCGATACGGACATCCGTCTCGCCGTGACGCGCAACATGCGCGAGCTCTTTGAGCGCGAGCCCGAGCTCAAGGAGAGCTCGCTTGCAGGTGTGTGGCAGCTGCTCGATGAGAAGCGCGAGCAGTTCGACCCGCGCGCCTTCCTGCCGCCGGTGTACGACCTCGTCATGTACGGCACCGTTGCCGACGAGGCGCAGGAGAAGCTCGTCGCCGCCATCGAGGCGGGCGTCAAGGAGGCCGTCGGAACGCTCATCGTGCAATTCGGCAGCTACGGCAAGGCGCCGTTGGTCAAGATCGCCACGCTCGACGAGATGGCGGAGCGCTACGCGAAGGAAGGTCGGTAGCTTATGGCAGGCAAGAACATCCTCGTCATGCACGGCGGAGGCCCGACCGCGGTCATCAACGCCTCGCTCTATGGCATCGTGGCAGAAGGCAAGCTCCATGGCGAGATCGCGCACATCTACGGCGCGCATGGCGGCCCCTCTGGCCTCGTGAACGGCACCCTCATCGATCTGGGCGCCATGCCCGATAGCGAGCTCGTGCGCCTGCGCGACGCGCCAGGCTCTGCCATCGGCACGGGCCGCGACGCGCTCGCCGGCCACTATCCGGCCATGGTGGAGCTCCTCATCAAGAACGGTATCGATATCGTCATGCCCACGGGCGGCAACGGCACCATGAATACGTGCGCGCTGCTCCAAGAGGCCATCGACGAGGCGGGAGCCGACATTCAGGTGATCGGCGTGCCCAAGACCATGGACAACGACATCGCCGAGATCGACCACGCGCCGGGCTACGGCAGTGCCGCCCGCTATGTGGCGCAAAGCGTTGGCGAAGTGTGCGCGGACGTACACAGCATGCCCATCCACCTCGTGGTGGTTGAGGTCATGGGCCGGTCCGCCGGTTGGGTTGCGGCAGCGAGCTCGCTCGCCGATGCTTGCGGTCAGGGCGGCCCCGACCTCATCTACATGCCGGAGCGCGCGTTTGACGAGGAGGCGTTTCTCGCGGACTGCCAGCGCTTGATCGACACCAAGCGCGGCGGCGTCATCGTGGCGAGCGAGGGCCTGCATGACGCGGCGGGCAGCCCCATCGTCGACCCCATCATGGAGGTCGAGCGCGAGACGTACTTCGGTGATGTGTCGTCGCACCTTGCGAACCTTATCGTGGCGAAGCTCGGCTACAAGGCCCGCTCGGAGAAGCCGGGCCTGCTCGGCCGCGCATCGGTTGCGCTTCGCAGCCAAGTTGACGTTGA
>NZ_CEWCAA010000066.1:0-8989 GCF_982429025.1 Enorma sp. | reverse complement strand
GCCCCAAGCCCTGCCAAGATACAACTACCCCCGTGACAAGAAGAGGGCCCCATATGGGACCCTCTCCATAGATGATGCAGCGGCTAGGGAGCGAGGACGCGAAGTGCTCGGCCTACGCAACCCCAGGGGAGTGCGCGCTGCACGTATGAGCTAGTTGAGCTCCTGACGCCACTGGGGCATGACGGGATCGCGATAGTACTTCGCGGCGCCGACGCAGTTGAAGAGCTCCATCTTCTGCTTGATGACTGCCTTGCCAGCCTCGATGCACTCGGGGAAGAGGTTGTTCGGATCCCAGCCGGAGCCCTCCTGGGAGAGGATCTCGCGAGCCTTGGTGAAGAACGCGCTCTTGTAGTCGGAGGAGATGTTCACCTTCTGGATGCCCAGACGCACGGCCTCGGCGATCTCGCTGTCGGGGTTGCCCGAACCACCGTGGAGCACGAGCGGGATGTCAACGACCTTGGTGATCTCCTCGAGCACGTCCATGCGCAACTTCGGGGTGACGCCCTTGGGATACAGGCCGTGGCAGGTGCCGATGGCGACGGCGAGCGTATCGACGCCGGTCTGCTCGACGAACTTCTTGGCATCCTCGGGATTGGTGTAGATGACCTCGGTCATGCCGCCCTCGATGGAGGTGCCGGTGTCACCGATGGTGCCCAGCTCGCCCTCGACCGAGACGCCGACCATGTGGCAGTAGTTCACGACCTCGGCGGTCTTGGCGATGTTCTCCTCGAACGGAAGAGCAGAGCCGTCGATCATGACGGAGGTGAAGCCCACGTGCACGGCGCGCATGATGCTCTCGATGCTGTCGCCATGGTCCATGTGGATGACGAACGGAACCGGGCTGTTGCCAGCGCGGGCGATCATGTACTTGACGAAATCGTCCTTGCAGTAGGCGAGCTCGGTGGGGTGCACCGCGATGATCGCGGGGGCGTCGTTGGCCTCAGCGGCCTCGACCACGGTGCGGAACAGATTGCTCTCGGACACGTTGTAGGCGCCCACTGCGAAGTGCTTCTCCTTCGCGACGCTGAGCATCTGGTTCATGTTGATGAGCATAGTCTCATGTCTCCTTTTACTTGTCGTACTCGTTGACTACCAACCATATGTGCTGTTCACCGTATGCGAGACGAGGCACATGTCCTTTATCTCAACCTCTGCCTCACGCGGCAAACGTAACACCGCTGCTTACGAGCGAGCCTTTCCGGCAGAACCGGAAATCTCGATGTAGCGCTTGATAACCTCGATACCGGCCTTCCAGCTGTCCTCGACGAGCGTCGGGTAATCGTAACCGGGGTTCTCGGCAAGCGCCTTCGCGACGAACTCGCGCTGGGCAATCATGTAGTCCGTGCCCACGTTGATCTTGTTGATACCGGCCTCGACGGAGCGACGCATGTTCTCCTCGCCGGCGCCGGACCCGCCGTGAAGCACGAGCGGAGCGCCCGTAGCTGCCTTGATCTTCTCCACGATATCGAAGTGGAACGTGGGAACGTATCCCTCGGGATAGTCGCCATGCGTGGAACCGTAGGACACGGCCAGGCAATCAACGCCCGTTTCCTTGATGAACTTGATCGCCACATCGGGGTTCGTGTACATCTCGTCATCGGTTAGCACCGCCCCGCTCTCGTCGATGCGGCCCATGTTGCCCACCTCGGCCTCAACAGAGGCGCCGTAGGTCTGGGCGAGCTCGACGATGCCGCGCGTCACGCGAGCGTTCTCCTCGGGCGAAAGCGCGCTCGCGTCGCACATGACGCTTGAGAACCCCTCATGCAGGCAGCGCTTGAGGTGCGCGATATCGTGGCCATGATCGAGGTTGATAGCCACAGGCACACTCGCCGCCTGCGCCATCTTGATGATGGGCTGGGTGAGGATATCGCAATCGAAGAACGATTTCACATGATCCTGAAGCAGGTCGATGATGATGGGGGCGTTCATCTCTTCGGCCGCTGTGATGACGCCGCGCGCCGTCTCGAGGTTGAAGGCGTTGATTGCCATGACGGCATAGCCCTCGGCATTGGCCTTAGCGAGCATGCCCTTCATCGATTCATACATGGAATGGGTCCTTCCTTGACCGTACGTACATCATGCCAAGCGCGTTACGACGAATGCGAAGCGAGCTTCCAAGGTGACTCAAGCGCTTCCGTGCGACGCCGGGAGAATGGCGGCGGAGCCGAAGCCCCGCCGCATGCAAACCTTAGGAGAGGCTGAAGCCGGAGAGGTCAATCTCTTCCTCGGTGTCGTCCTCGGCCATGCCAAGATCGTCAACCTGCTCGGGGGTGAGGCGCTTCTTGATGAGCACCAGGAGCACGGCGGTGACGCAGGAACCCACGAGGAGCGCGACAACGGCCATGAGCGGGTTGGTCATAGCGGGGATCACGAAGACGCCGCCGGAGGGAACCATGGACTCAACACCAGCGGAGAAGCTGATCGCGCCGCACACGCCGCAGCCGATGGAGGTGCAGATCACGGTACGGATGAGGTCGTTCATGGCGATGGGAATGACGCCCTCGGAGATCATGCAGATGCCCATGGGGAAGGCGACCTTGATGTTCTCCTCCTCGGAGTACTTGAAGATCGGCTTCTTGATGGCCTTGGAAAGCAGCCAGCCGAGCGTCACGCCGATGGGCGGAACCATTGCGGCGAGGACCTTGATGCCCTCGGGGCCATAGATGCCATCAGCCATGAGACCATCGCAGATCAGGTTCGGGACCTTGGAGATAGCTCCACCGTAATCCAGGCAACCGATCCAGCCGATGATGAATCCGTAGAGGGCCTTCTGGCTCTGGTCAAGACCGGTGATGAAGTTGGTCAGCGCACCGGTGAGCATCGTGATCGGGGTGCCGAGCACGAAGAACATGATGAGGCCGCCGAGCGCAGAGGACAGCAGCGGGACGATCATCATGGGCATGAGCGCCTGCGCCCACTTGGGAACCTTGAGATAGGTCTCGATGACGAGCGCGATGTAGCCCACGAGCAGGCCGCCGATGAGGCCGCCGAGGAAGCCGGAGTTCAGGAACGAGGCGATCATGCCCATGAGGAAGCCGGGCGCGATGCCGGGACGGTCGGCAACGGAGTAGGCGATGTAGCCGCCGATGAATGCCGGGATGAGGCCCATGCCCATGCCGCCGAGCGTGGTGAGCGCCGAGGGCACCGTCATCGCGTCGAGCTCGTCGATCGAAGCGATGGTAACGCCACCGGTAAGGTTACCGATAGCGATGAGCAGGCCGGAGGCCACGATGAGCGGAAGCAGGTAGCTAATGGCGGTAAGCACGTGCTTCTTAATCTCGGAGGGAGCGAACTTTCCCTTCAGTTTTCCTGCCATGAGGAAATCCCCCTTTCACACGGGATATAGCCGGTTGACTACTTGCCGATGGACTCGGCAACCTTCTGGATGACCTGCTTGGGGGCCTTCACCACGAGCGAGGTCGGGATCTCGAGCGTGGGCTTGCCCTCGAAGCGGCCCTTCTCGACCTTGATGTCGACAGCCAGGATGACGGCATCAGCCTCGGCGATCTCCTCCGGAGTGAGCGGGTCCTCAACGCCGATGGTGCCCTGCGTCTCCACGTGGATCTCGTGGCCGAGTGCCTGGGCGGCTTTGACGAGCTTCTCCTTTGCCATGTAGGTGTGCGCGATACCAGAGGTACACGCGCAAACGCCGACGAGCTTCATGAGCTCCTCCTTCTCTATCGCCTCTCCCCAATTACCAACCACGGCGTGCGGGCGATAGCGTCGCGCCGTGGATGTTGCAAAGCCATACGCGCTGCCAGCCGGCGATCAGGCTGCGCGCGCTCATTGCCTGCAGTGAATGCGCGGGACCATCCGCAGGGCAGCTGCCTCAGCTGACGAATGGCCGCACCTGCCAGCTCGGCCCCTAGTCGTCGTAGTCGTCCGGGCTCGACTCGAGCAGCGCCAGCATCTCCTGCGGGCTCGTGACCGCATGCAGCTTCTCAACGAAGCTCTCATGCGCGAGCAGCATGGCCACATGCTGGAGCAGCTTAAGATGCACAACGTCGGAATCGCCCTCGGTAACGGCGAACAGGATGACAACCGTAACCGGCTCGCCGTCGAGCGACTCCCACGCAAGCGGGTTCTTCGACGTGCCGATAGCGAGCGCGGTCTCGTTCACACCCGCGGACTTGCCGTGCGGGATGGCGACACCCATACCGATGCCGGTCTGGCCCTCGCCCTCGCGCCACATGACATCCTTGAAGAAGCCCTCGCGATCGTTGAGCTTTCCCTGCTCCTCGAACAGGTCGGTCAGAGCGTTGAGCATCTCCTCCTTGGTGTTCACGTCGAGGTCAAGCGCGATGAGCTTCTCGTCGATCACGTTGGAGATGTTGAACCCCTGGGTTCCCTCTGCCATGACATTCCTCCTCCCAAATGTCTTTCTCCCTCGTTGTTTCACAACTATACAATCTTGTGAAACAATTTTGTGATTCACGGGGCGTTTTAGGGTGAACGGTAGGTTTTTTCAGGTGAACGGTTTCAGCATTTCCCATTTGATGAAACAGAATTGATTCAGCAGCATTTTATTGGCAACCGTTATTATTCTCTGCTTCAACCTGCACGTATCTGCATAATGTGCGCTTGCCGCATGCAAGGGGCTTTATGTAAACAAGACTTCTGTTTCATCCCGTTCACACCGAACAGAGCCCCGCTCGCCCAATATCATGCCCTTCTGCGTTTCATCAAACTATAATAGTTGAAACGGCAAGGTTATCTGGCTGAAAGGAGCCCTATGATGGATAAGGTCTTGCTCGGCGCGCTGGAAGCCGGCGGCACCAAGATGGTATGCGCCACGGGCTATGCCGACGGCACCGTCGTCGAGTCCGAGTCGTTCCCCACCACCACCCCGGAGGAAACAACCGCGACGTGCGCTGCTTGGTTCAAGGACAAGGGCATCGCTGCGCTGGGCATTGGCGCGTTCGGCCCCACTGCGGTGAACCCCTCTTCGCCTCGTTACGGTCAGATTCTCGAAACGCCCAAGACCGCGTGGCGCTATTTTGACCTGCTGGGCAATCTGCAGGGACCCCTCGGCATTCCGTGCGGATACGACACCGATGTGAACGTCGCGTGCCTGGGCGAGGTCACCTTCGGCTGCGCGCAGGGGCTCACCGACGTGGTGTACCTCACCATCGGTACGGGCGTGGGCGCCGGCGTTCTCTCGGGCGGGAAGCTCCTCCATGGCATGATGCACCCTGAGGCAGGCCATATCCCGCTGGTTCCTAATCCGGATGACCCCATCGCGGGCGATGGTGCGTGCCCGTACCACAAGAACTGCCTTGAAGGCCTCATCGCCGGCCCGGCAATCGCCAAGCGCTGGAATGGCAAGAAGGGCAGCCAGATGGCGGACGATCCGGAAGCCATGGACCTTCTCGCCGGGTACCTGGGGCAGGCGCTCGCCACGTACATCCTCTGCTACTCGCCGCAGCGCATCATCATTGGCGGTGGCGTGGGCGACCACACCCCCATCGTGCAGCTCGCGCGCGCCAAGACGGCCGAGGTGCTCAACAACTACATCGTCACGCCCGAGGTGGCAAACCTCGACACCTACATTGTGAACAACAGTCTTGAGGGTAAGCAGGGCGTTATGGGCTGCCTCGAGCTGGCCCGCCAGGCACTGGAGGGATAATGCTGCCGGGGCGGTGTCGTGCCGCAACGTGACGCCGCCTTCCCGCTCTCTCCCTATTCATTCTTGGGCAAGATTGTGCCGTTATAGCCACTTATTTCGGCCAAGTTCGACACATTCTTGCCCGAGAATGAAAGACAATCAAACAGCGTGCGGCCGCGTGTCCGTACCTGTGCACCCACGCGGGCCCTACAATCAAATTCCACGAGACGCGACACGCGGCACACCGTACGCATCCAAGAGCCGCGCTAGCGCTCCGGGCGTCATCACGGTACGGTAATCAAAACGAATCACGGCATCACAAACCGCCGTCAGGCGAGATTCGCGCTGGCGCTCATGCATCATGCGCGCCACGGTGTCGCCGTGTTCCCCCGCGAACCGCGTATATTTGTCTTTGCCGTCAAACTCCCATACCAGCTTTGTCCCGTCTTCCAAAATCCACGCGCCGTCGACGTAGAACGTTCTCCACGGCTCCAGAACATCTGGGAACGCCACCTGAAGCTCGGGGACGACGAAGCCCTCTTGGATCATAACGCCGCGCGCGATGGACTCTCCCCCGCTTTGGCTGCGCGCGTCCGCATACGATGCCACGCGCAGCGCGCTCCTGACACCTCGCTTGCGACCGCCATATCGTCTCACACGCTGCACAAGCTCTTCGCTCGATATGTCGAGAAGGCGCAACGCAGCGTCCGCAATGGCCAGTGCCTGAGGAAACGGCGCTGCACATAGGCAGTCGACAACCGTTTGTTCAGGTGAGATCACGTGGATCCCGCTTACGACGCCACGCGCAAACGTTGGTATTCCTGGTGTAGCGCGCACACCGCATCGCACAAATCGGCCCGTCTTCCCAGTATGGGAACCGGGCGACACCGCGAGGTACACATCTTCCAGCAGCTCAAGCGACACAGGAAGGCCGAACGCGCACGCCGCGGAAAACGAGGAGAAAATCAATCGTTCATCGTAGCGCGCAAGGGATTGGATGATGACGTACGGCTTGCGCCACGATTCCAGCCCCGCCCAAAATGCACAGCGCCCAAACAGCTGGGGAAATGGCTCGACCAGCTCGCCCGTATCCACACGCCGGCGAAATGCACGAATTTCTTTTCGCGGCGGACGAAATAGAATCCCGTCCTGCTCCGCCTGTGCGACGTGACGGGCGATTCGCTCCGAAACGCTTGAGCGCACGGCCCTTGCCCCCTAGGTAAACGTAGCCCGCACGCGCAGGCGTGCGGACGGCACGGTTCGTTGCTAAAACGTAGACCCTCTCTGAAGGATAGACCCGCTCTAAAGCGTAGCCCCACTCTAAAACGTAGCCCCACTCTAAAGCGTAGCCCCACTCTCATTTTTGGGCAAGATTGTACCGTTACAGGCCTCTGTAGAAGCCGTTAACGGCACATTTTTGCCCAAGAATGAACGGGCGCGGTCAGCCCGTCCGGCGTACGGCCGATGATCGCCTACTCGCTTGCGCGGGCCCCCTTCATGGCGCGAAGCACAGCAGCACGCAGCTCGGGGATGCGGCCCTTGTCCATCTGCGGAACGCCCTCGAGCTTGTAGGGGATGCCGAGCTGCTCGTACTTCACCACCCCCATGGTGTGGTATGGCAGCATCTCGAGGCCGACAACGTTATGCCAGGGAGCAATCAGCCGACCGAGCTTTTCGCACTCCTCAACCGAATCGGTATAGCCCGGCACCACAACATGCCGGATCACCGTCTTGATGTTGCGGCGAGCAAGCTCGTCGCCAAAGGCGAGGATTCGGTCCATGCTACGTTCCGTAAGCGCACGATGGCCCTCGGGATCCGCGTGCTTGATGTCGAGCAACACAAGGTCGGTTGCGCGAAGCAGCGCGTCGAAGCGCTCAGGGGAATCGGGCGTGTACGCGTAGCCGCAGGTATCGAGGCAGGTATGTACCCTCCCGGCCGGACGGGCGTGGGCCTGGCCAAAGAGGGCGGCCACGAACTCGGGCTGGAGCAGCGGCTCTCCGCCAGAAACCGTGATGCCACCGTTGCGATAAAACTGCCAATTGCTCTCGAACGTGCCCATGATGTGCTCGACGGAGACGGGTGTGCCCGCCTGAACCGCCCAGGTATCGGGGTTGTGGCAGTAGGCGCAACGCATGGGGCAGCCCTGGACGAACACCACGAGCCGCGTGCCCGGCCCATCGACCGTGCCCATGGTCTCGATGGAATGAACGCGCCCCAACGGGAACTGCGATTGGTCTTCTATCTGCGCCTCGAGCTCAACCTTTGCCACCGCGCCCACGCTCCTTGCTCACGTTGCTTGTTCGCCACCGCTATTGTACGTCCTCTATCTGCGTCCGGCGCGCACAGAACAATGGGTGAAGTCGGTACAGAAGAGAAATGACTTCCCAAGGAAGGGGCGGGGCGGGCGCCGCACAAACAAAAAGCGCCCGCGCGCTGCAATCGATGCGGACACGCGGGCTCGATGAGTCAAAACGACCCCGTCCCAAAATGACTCAGAATGACTCAGCGATGTAACGAAATGAGTAAACGCATGAACCCCACAGCGGCAGGGCTATACTGGCAGGCGCGACCACGGAACCAAACGAGCATAGGGAGCAGGCATGGCAATCGAACGCATGGCAATAGTAGGCAAGGGCGCGGTAGGACTGCTCTACGGCAGCATTGCCGCAGCGCATCTCGATGCTGGAGCGGTTACCTATGTAATGGATGACGCACGGTTCGAACGGCATCGACACGACCGCACGCTCATCAATGGCGTGCAATGCGATATCGAAACTTTGCCCGTAAGCGACTTGGCAAGCGAGCGTCCGTTCGACTTGGTCGTGCTCGCCACTAAGGCAACGGGTCTCAATCAAGCGCTCAGCACCATGGAAGCCCTGGTAGGCCCGAACACATACATCATTTCGCTTCTTAACGGCATTCGAAGCGAGCGCATCATAGCCGAGCGATTTGGCTGGCAACATACGGTGCTCAGCGTTGCGCAGGGCATGGACGCCGTGTTTCTAAATGGCGAGCTCACCTATACGCATCCAGGCGAGATCCGGTTCGGCGCGGCGGAGGAAACCAATCCAGGCGTCGTCGACAGCATTGCCGCGTTCTTCCGTCGAGCAGGCATCCCCCATACGGTCGAGGCGAACGTCGAACATCGTCTATGGACGAAATTCATGCTCAACGTAGGGATAAACCAAACCTGCATGGCATATGGAGGCACCTATGGTACTGCGACCGCGCCCGGCGAACAGAATCGCTGCTTCATCGCCGCTATGCGCGAGGCCATGGCCGTAGCACGGGCGGAAGGAATCGAGCTCACCGAGCAGGATCTGGGCGACTGTGTTTGGTCAAGTCTTCTTTTTTGAAATGGGCATGCGCTTCTTTCGGGTTCG
>NZ_CEWCAA010000065.1:0-9198 GCF_982429025.1 Enorma sp. | reverse complement strand
GCGCATGAGACAGTTGTACCTGGCACAAGTGTCTCACCCGCTGCCCATGAGACAGTTGTACCTGGCACAAGTGTCTCGGGGGTGCGCTAAGATGAGCATCTTTTCTCGCTTCGCACTGCGTTCGCTCAAACGCAATCGCACGCGCACCATCGTATCGATCATCGGCGTGGCGCTTTCCGTTGCGCTCATCACCGCCGTGCTCACCAGCGTCGTATCGCTCACGAACATGCTCATCGAGCGCACCGCGTCCGATGAGGGTTGGTGGTACGCGGAAGCCGCCGGTATCACAGCGGAAGACCTCGAGCGTTTGCAGAACGATCAAGAAGTCACCGACCTCACTGTTATCGCCGACATGGGCACCATCTCGCTCGGCGAGGATAACTCGGACATCTTCGGAAAATACCTGTACGCAAAGACGTGGCCGCATGATCTAGATACGAGCGAGCCCCTCATCTCAACGCCAGAGATCGTTGCCGGCCGCGCGCCCGAGGCCCCGGGGGAGATCTTGCTCCCCCACCCGCTTCAGAACGCCGAGCTCGCCCCGTGCGGCCTGACCGCAGCAGATGGCGGCCCGATTGAGGTCGGAAGCCGCATCACGCTCGATTTGGGCACGCGCACGGTCACCAACCGGGAAGACGGAGCAAGCGTCACGGCGACCGCGATACGCGGCGATTACATCGACGAGACCGCTCAGACCGAGACATACGAGGCGGACCTCGGACACATCGAAGGAACCGTCGTGGGCTTCTACCGCGCCTACGGTTACTCAAGCCTCTATTCGCTCCAAGGAAACATCGCCTACGTCTACGACGATGGCAGCGCCGTCGACCGCGCGATCACCGACGATTCCGCCGCCACCTGGGCGGGAGCGATCTTCCGCACCGCGAACCCCGCAGACGCAGAGCCCCTCGCCGACGAGATCGTCAATGTGCACGAACGGACCACCGATGGTGCGTCAACAGTCCATTCCTCCCTCATCCGCTGGATGGGAGTTACGCCCGACACGGCCATCTGGAACACGCTCTACCAAATCGCCGGCATCCTGGCCGCAGTCGTGGTGGTAGCAGGCGTCTCGCTCGTCTACAACAGCTTCGCCATTTCGGTGGCCGAGCGCACGCGGCAGTTCGGCCTCCTTTCGAGCCTAGGCGCCAGCCGCCGGCAGCTCCGCCGCACGGTGCTCATCGAAGCGCTTGCCATCGGTGGAATTGGCATCCCGGTGGGAATCGCCCTCGGTGTCGCCGGATGCTTCGTAGTGTTCGGCCTTCTTGGCGAGGGCATCGCAGCGCTTTCCGGTGGGACCCAGGCGAGCGTGATCGTAAGCCCCGTGGCACTTGGCATAGCCGCAGTGCTCGGCCTCGTCACGCTCCTGGTAAGCGCATGGATTCCCGCCATCCGTGCCAGCCGCGTCTCGGCTGTAGACGCCATCCGCCAAACACAAGACGTGCACCTTACTCGGCGAGCGCGGCGCGCGCAGCGAAAAGCCGCCCGGCGCAGCACGTCCGAAACCACCGAGCGCTCGCTCGGCCTCGCGGGCCGCATCTTCGGCATCCCGGGATTCATCGCCCATAAAAATCTTACCCGCGCCTCCTCGAAGGGACGCGTCACCGTAGCCGCCCTCGCCGTCTCGGTTGCCCTCCTCATCACGTCCGGCTCCATCGCCGATGTCATGAGCTATGCAAGCGGTACGACCGTCGACACCATGGAAGGTCAAGACCTGCTGCTCTATATAGATGTGACCGGCGCCGGCGCCGACCAGTCGCTCGCGCTTGCGGACGGCAAGGTCGATGGTCCCGGCATGCAGGACGCCCTCTCGCGCTTCTATGCGGACGTGCAGTCCGTTGATGGGGTAACGCCCAATGGATACATGACAAGCTATGTCGCCGACGCGTTCATCCCTGCGGGTATGCTGAACGATGGCATCATGGGCCTCGACGGAAGCGCACCGCTCCTCGCGAACGGCTCATGGTATGGGTCCGCCTATGTAAACTTCGTCGATGAGGCAACGTGGGAAGCCTACGTAGACTCGCTCGGACTTGACCGCGCCACGTTCTGCGACTCCGCCCGCCCGCTCGCTATCGCGGTGAATTCCTACGATGTCAACAACGGAGAGACATACGGCAACTACCAACCGTTCAAAGCCACGGGAACGATCGAATCCCTTGAGTTTGCCGACCTTAACGGGCATTTCGTTTCCAGCATAGAAGACGATCCCGCAGGTGGACTGCGCGCCCTGTATTACGACAACGAAGGCAATCCGGTCTACCTGCCCTATGACGAAGCGGTCGCGAACACACAGGAGATCGAGGTGGGCGCGCTTGCCAACACCCGTCCTGTATGCGTAAGCTCCTCCGGTACGCTCCAGCTCATCTTGCCCGCCTCCGCCATCGACCTCTCTGCGAACACGGGATACCTGCGGGCGAGCATGTCCTTCGACACGGGCGGCGACGCCGCAGCCGCCACGCAAGCCCAAGAGACGCTCGAATCGATTGCCGAGGACTATCCCGAGCTTGACATCACGTATACGAACGTCGCCCAGGGCAAGCTCCAAGCGCGCCTCATGGCTACCACGGTCAACACCTTCATCTACTGCTTCGCCGTCATCACGGGGCTCATCGCGGTGGCAAACGTCTTCAATACGCTCGCAAACGCCCTCATCCTTCGCCAGCGCGAGTTCGCGATGCTCAAATCCGTCGGCATGGGCAACCGAGCCTTCCGTCGCATGATCGCCTACGAATGCGCAAGCTACGCGGTGCGCGGTTTCCTGATCGGCTCCGCCCTCGCCCTGCTTGTTTCCTGGGGGCTCTACCAATCCATGATGCTCTCGTACTCGACCTATGAATTCCACCTGCCCTGGATACAGATCGGCATCGCCGTTGTCGTGGTCATTGCGGTCATCGTCGCGAGCGTGATGTATGCGCTCCGCCGCACCCGCACCGCAAGCGTTGTCGAAGCCCTGCGCGAAGACACCGTCTAGCAGCCATCTAGCGTGCGGGCGCAAGGCAAGTCGCTCGGCACCAAGATCGCCTCCGATGCGAGCGCACACTCAACGATAATCCGTGCCCGGCCCCGGATAGAATGCCGGGGCCGGGCGCGTGCATTAGAAGAGATAGCGCTGAAGAAAGGAGCCGACGGCGCCCCAATAGCGGTCAGGATCCACGGTCGAAGAAAGGCCATGCCCTGCACCCTCGATGATCAGCTTCTCCTTCACCGGGCTCGTGCACGCATCATAGACGCGGTCGAGCATCCAGAATGGTACAAACCGATCTTCCGACCCATGGATAAAGAGCATGGGCACCGCAGCCCGGCGCAGGCGGCGCTCCGCCGAAGCCTCCTTGAACCCGTATCCCGCACGCGCGCGGCACACGGCGCTCGCAGCGTTGAGCAAGGGCACCGCGGGCAGCTTGAGCTGCATGCCGATCTGAACCGAGAACTCGTCCCACACGCTCGTGTAGCCGCAATCTTCGACAATGCAGCGAACATTAGGGGGCAAGGCAAGACCGGAGGCCATCATCACCTCGGCGCCGCCCATCGAGACCCCGTAGAGCGCGATGCGCGCCGCAGGATCAAACGCCCGGATAAGGTCTATCCATCCAAGCAGGTCCTTCGCATCGCGCCACCCCATCGTGACGTAGCGGTCGTCGTTGCGCTCATGACCGCGTGCGGCGGGCGCGAGCACCGTGATGCCAAACGAGTGCGCAATCTGCGCCTCGATGCACAGGTCGGATGGGCGGCCGCTGTATCCATGGCACAGGATGCCGAACACCCTGCCTCGGGGCTCCCCTGTAGCCCCGTCGAGCGACTCAAGGGCACGACCATCATCCGATGCCCGGATGCCCTCGACGGGCAGCAGCCACCCCCGAAGAGAACCGCCGTCGGAGGCTTCAATCTGCACACTCTGCTTAGATTCCTCGAACCACCGCCGTGCCTCAAAGCGCCGCGGATCCGATGCAGCCGCCTCGGAATCGAAGCCCTCTGTCTCCCCTGCCCGCAGCCGCGCCATCACGGAACGCTCGGAGCGCGGGTTCAGGGCGAAATCGAAAAGGGCGCTACCGGTAACGCCCGCAGCGCCCACACCAGCTGCGGCAAGCACCCCGAAAACCGGAATCAGCACGTATGCCCCAACGCCTTCCAATCGTGTGCCTACAGAGCATGACATGAGAAATCGTCATGCTACGTGGTACCCCGTCCATCGAGAACATTGCACGGAGGTCAGCCGGATATCAAATGGAAACCTTTGGCAGCGCAGCGATCAGCGCTTCGGCTTCCTGCGCTTGAGCGCACTCGGCGAAACCGTGATGCCACCGGAGGTCTGGCGGATGCGCTGGCCGCGATGACGGCGGGAAGGGCCGGCCTGCCGCGACGGCGCCTCGGACGGGGCGGCAGCGCTGGCTTGCGGGGCATCAGGGGCGCCCGCAGCCCTCGCGGGCCTCGACGCACGGCGAGAACTCTTCCCGCCGTGAACAAGGCGATCCCAGCGAGCATGAATGCTCGCGTGATGAGACGAGCGCAGGCCAAGGAGCGGCGCGCATGCGATCGTAGGACCGAAGAACGTGACGAGGCGCCAGACCAGATAGCCCGCCGTGGCGGAAGCGCCGAAGAAGTGCCCCAGGAAGAGCGCGAAGCCACCCTCGGCACCGCCCGTACCGCCCGGCAGCGGAACGGCCGAGGAGAGCAGCTGGATGAAGGCTCCCGCCGCAAGGCAGGAGATGAAGTCGACATCATGGTTGCCGAATGCGCGCAGCACGAAATACGGCACCATGTACAGGCAAGCGAGCTGCGCCATGGTGACGACCAAGGTGACGCCCATGGACGAAAGATGCACCGCGGCATGTTTGAAGTGCTCGGAGAACGAGTAGATCTCGGTATCCACATAGGTGCGCCACCCACGCGTGCGGTCGTTCGCGCCACCCACGCGCTCGGCAAGACCGATGGCCCAATGCGCGACACGGATCACGAAACGCGGGCAAAGCGAGATCACGAAGAGCCCTGCGAGCAGCACCACATGGCCGCCGAAGCTGAAGAGGCACAGAAGCGTCATGTCGCCGTAGAGCGAGGTGAAGAACGGCAAGCGCACCGCGAGCAAAATCGCAGCCCAGAGCACCAGACTCACTTGGAATACGATGTAGCGCGTGAACTGCGTCGCGCCGGCCTCGCCCACCGGTTGCCCCGCCTTGGTGAGACGGTAGATCTGGGCGGGGGTTCCACCAACCATCATGGGAGTCAGGTTGCCGAAAAACGTGCCGGCGGCCTCGACCGAGATAAGGTCGCGAATGCCCACCGGCGACTCAGGATCGAGCCACACGGCGATCGCGTAGGCAACGACACCGAAGATGATGTAGAACACCATGCAGATGCTCGCGACCACGATCCATGAACCCTGGACGGTCGACATGGCTTCGACGAACTCGGCGAATTGCCCCGTCACCACGAGGTAGACGAGGTAGGCAATGAGAACGAACCCGATGAAGATCGCACCACGGCGGGCGCCCTTGCGGTCGTCCCCGCCCGCAGAAGCAGCATCAACGCGCGGCTTAGGGGCGGTATGTGGGGACTCGGACATGGTCCTCCTTACGTCGGTGCAGCGGACTTCCATTCGTCGGCGGTGCACAAAGCGGCGCACCTCCCTATTCCTTCTATTGTACGGCAACGGCGTCCTCCCTCCTTTGGGCTAGACGTCTTCTGCTGAACTCCATTCCTCAGCCCGACCTTTAGCATTCGCGTCGTATAGGAGCCTCTGGCGGAGCAATCTTCGAGTGAGCACGCAAACGCGGTGATTCCCCGCAAGGCAATGGGGGTACGATACACGCGAGCAACGCGACTGAGGAGTACCGCATGTCCCATGAACCCTGCAGCCATATCCCGTCTTTCACCGGGTCCTTTCGCGAGAACCTCGAGGCTCTGATCGCCGTGCTCGAACACGGCGACAAAGACCCCGCCGGAAAACGCATCGGCTTCGAGCTGGAGCGCATTCTCATCGACAATCAGGGGCGAACGGTCCCCTTTGCCGGCGAACGTGGTGTTGGCGCGCTCCTCGCAGAGCTCGCCCGTAGCCGAAGCGAAAGCGAGCTCGTCTATATCGACGGGCACCTTCTGGGGCTCGACTACACATTCCACGGCGAGCTCGAGACCGTGGGCGTGACCGTATCGCTCGAGCCCGCGGCCCAGCTCGAGGTGTCGGCCGGCCCCGCTCATTCGGTAAAGGCCCTCTATGATGCCATCTGCGCCTTCGATGCCGAGGTGGAGCGCGCCTGCGCCGCCATCGGGCTCGATGCCTCCCTCGTTCCCATAGGCTACAACCCTGTCGTCTCGAGCCCGCTCGACTTGGAGCTCATCCCCAAGGAGCGCTACCGCGATATGGACGCGTACCTCTCGCGCCGCGGACGCTACGCGCGCGACATGATGCGCTGCACGGCATCCACCCAGGTTTCACTCGATTATGAGGACGAGCGGGATGCGGCACGCATCTATCGCATGGCGACGCTTCTGGGGCCGCTCTTCGCTTTCCTGTTCGACAATGCTCCCATCTTCCGCGGCGAGCCCTCCCCCGGCATGGCTCGCTCACGCATCTGGCACCATGTGGACGTGGACCGCTGCGGCATCGTGCCCGGCGCGATCGAAGGGCTTTCATTCGAAGATTACATTCTCTGGGTCTCGGGCGTGAAGCCGATCCTCTTCACCGATGCCGAGCACGTGACCACCTCGACCGGCGACTGCTACACGCGAGACATCATGTCGAATCGCCCGCTCAAGCCAGCGGAGCTCATGCACCTGCTTTCAATGGTCTTCCCCAACGTGCGCCTCAAAGGGTTCGTGGAGCTGCGCGAGATGGATTCGCTGCCACCGCGCCTCGCCGCCGCCTGCACCAGCTTTACGGGTGCCCTCTTCTACGATAAGTGCCTTGAACAGAAACTTGCCGAGCACCTGCGCGACTATCTTCCCCACGGGTTTGCCGGCATGGACGAGAACGACGCCGTGGTGGCGCGCCTGCATCTCGAGGAACAGGGATGGGATGCCCAGGTGTACGGCATGCCCGTAGAAGCGCTCGTTGATGCCATGGTTGCCGTCGCATGCGAGAACGTCGCGCTCGGGTGCGGATGCACGGGCATCGACGAAGATGAACCCGCCAGCGTCACCGTACCCGTGGTGCGCGAGACCGGCCCTGCAAGTGCCTTCGACCTCGAGGGCATCCAGATGCTTGCGCAGCTCTGGGGAAACCGCCTGCTCCCCCGCGACGAAACGGCGCGCGAACTCGGCAACGAATTGGGTTGTGTCCACTAGAATCGGGAGCCCCTGGCCCATGGGGCATAAAGCGCGCCCGATTGGTCCTGGCCCACCGCCAACGCGCGGCACCGGTAACAAAAAGCCCCAACCGAAGTTGGGGCTTTGCAATCGTTGGTAGCCCGTACCAGATTCGAACTGGTGATCTCCGCCTTGAGAGGGCGGCGTCCTAAACCGCTAGACGAACGGGCCATTGTGGCTCGCGGGGCGTGCTGCCCTCGCGCAGGTAGACATAATACGGGAACCCCTGTGCCCGCGCAAGCCTCAATGCCAGGAAACTCAAAAGTTGTGGGCATCTCGTGAAATGAGTGCGATACCTGCGGGAACGATGGGATAGATCGCAGGCCTCTATCGATGGTAGAACGTGTGGCGCTCGTACTTGGGCTCGCAGCACACATTGATGCCGAGTTTCTTGAGCAGCGCCTCATCCGTCGAGGAGATGATGACCGAGAAGAACGCATCGCAACCCCTGAGCTTCGGCAGGCCCGCGAGCACACGAGCCGCCACCTCGCTCGTTGCCGAGGTGATCGAAAGCGCGATGAGCGTCTCATCGGGGTGCAGACGAGGGTTCCTGCTTCCGAGCTGCGCGGTCTTGAGCCGGCTGATGGGCTCGATGGCCTCGTCTGCGATGACCTCAAGCTCCATGTCGACGCCGGTCACGCTCTTGAGCGCGTTCATGAGAAGCGAGCTTGCAGCACCGAGACGCTCCGAGGTCTTACCGGTCACGACCGTCCCGTCGGGTAGCACCATCGCACCAACCGGAGCGCCCGTGGTCTCCTCCTTGAGCAGCGCAGCCGATCGCGCAGGCGAGTAATCCTTGGTGACCCCCGCCTTCTTCATGATGACTTTGAGCTTATCCACCTGCTCCTGGCCCATACCGGTGCGCTTAACGCTCACCGCGGCCGAGAAGTAACGGCGCACGATCTCCATGCGCGCCGCCTCGCGGCATGCCTCGTCGTCCTCGATGGCGAACCCCACCATGTTCACGCCCATATCCGTGGGGCTCTGATAGGGGCTCTTCCCCAAAATCTTCTCCATGAGGGCCTTGACCACGGGGAACGCCTCAACATCGCGGTTGTAGTTCACCGTCGTCTCGCCGTAGGCGTCCAAATGGAAGGAGTCGATGATGTTCGAATCGTCGAGGTCCACGGTGGCCGCCTCGTAGGCGATGTTCACGGGATGGTTAAGCGGAAGGTTCCATACGGGGAAGGTCTCGAACTTCGCATAACCCACCGAGACGCCACGGCTATGCTCGTGGTACACCTGGGAAAGGCAGGTTGCAAGCTTGCCCGACCCGGGGCCCGGCGCCGTCACCACGACAAGCGGGCGCGTGGTCTCGACGAACTCGTTTTTGCCGTACCCCTCCTCCGAAACGATGAGGTCGATGTCGTGGGGATATCCCTCGATGGGATAGTGCAGCTTGCAGGTAATGCCAAGCATCTCAAGACGGCGGCGGAACACGTCGGCAGCGGGCTGCGCCGCATACTGCGTGAGCACGACCGCCGCGACGGGAAGACCGTTGCTGCGGAAGATGTCGGCCAGGCGCAAGACGTCCTCATCGTAAGTGATGCCAAGGTCTCCACGAGCCTTATTCTTCTCGATATCGTTCGCATTGATGGCGATGATGACCTCAACGTCCTGCGAGATGCTCTTGAGCATGCGAAACTTCGCGGAGGGCTCGAAGCCGGGAAGAACGCGCGAGGCGTGGTAGTCGTCAAAGAGCTTGCCACCGAATTCGAGGTAGAGCTTGCCGCCGAACTGTTCGATCCGCTTCTTGATCTGCCCTGCCTGCAACTCAATGTACTTCTCGTTATCGAATCCTTGGCGCATGCATCGCTCCCATCGCTCGTTTGTAACCTCGACAGCATACCAGAGCCCGTCTGTACACCCACCCCCGGCTTCCCGCACCCCATTCCCCGC